>JAFZYX010000121.1 GCA_017616055.1 Ruminococcus sp. | reverse complement strand
CTTTACCGCTATCACCCTGTCCGAGACCCTGATCTTCCTTTAGCTGATCGTCAGTCTTACCCTTGCCGACAGTAGGCATCGGACTCATAGGCTGGAGAGGAATCTCACCATCTATAACGTGACAGTTTGAACGCCATGAGTAGTAACCATCGCCTTCAACCTCATCACCACACTTGTTTGCGTCGTAGAAGCACAGCGCAAGTTGCAGAGCTTCTGCAAAATTGTGGTAATTGTTTGTCTTGCCCTCAGTGATAACTGCGGCGTTTGCGCCTGACATGATACTGCACGACATGAGCGTTGCAGCAGCAGACAAGCAGGCTAATGATTTTTTAAGTATCTTCGCCTTGTCCATTTGAATCTTCCTTTCAAGTGTAATTTTTTTTGGACTACATCCTGTCTGGACAGAGTCCTTTTTCACGTTTTATTTGAGCAGATTCTTCCCCTTAAGTCTGTCAAAAACTATATTGTATCCATCATTTCCGTCCTTGAGAGAGCGGTTTACTCTGCTTATAGTAGCAGTGCTCGCACCTGTTTCGGTAACAATACTGTTATATACTCTGTGCTCGTCGAGAAGTCTTGCAACATGAAGTCTCTGAGCAAAAGACTTAAGCTCAATACTTGTGCAGAGATCATCGAAGAACTTATAACAGTCGTCAACTGATTCGAGTGTGAGGATAGCTTCAAAAAGCAGATCCATGCTTTCAGATTTTATTTTATCTATCATATTAATACTCCAATCTGCCAAAAGGCATAACTTAAAAATTTCTTACTTTACATTTTAACACATTATTCCGTAAAAGTAAAGTCTTAATTTACCTTAAAAGAATTTACTTAGGTATAAATTGTTATATAATAAGAAGTAAATTACACCTTTGTGTATATCATATCACATTCTTAACAAAAAGTAAAGACATATTTTTCATTTTTAAAAATTTTGGCGTTACGTACCAAATTATAATATCTTTTCGTGTATTTCACCAATAATTCATGTTAATTAACTGTTAAAACGTATATTTCGCGTAAACATTTAATCAGACTGAAATTTATATGATAAATTCATTTTATCTCTGTAATACAGGGGTTGAATTTTGGTTTATTTTATAGTATAATATTTTAGAACACTTTTGTTCACGAGGATATGAAATCAGAAGAAATGCGGTGATTTTATGGAACAAACCATTAAAAGTGATAAAAATATAGAGGAGTCAAATATTCTTTATACAGTTGCCATGAGAGGTCTTGTTGCATTCCCGAAAATGGTAATGCATTTTGACGTTTCACGTAGTAAATCTATGGCTGCTGTTGAGCGTTCTTTGAAAGAGGGCGGTAAGCTCTTCCTTGTAACTCAGCATGAAGCTTACATTGACAACCCTAAGGCTTCTGATTTGTACAAGGTAGGCGTTGTCGCTGAGATAAAACAGGTTCTAAAGTTACCTGATAATGTAATGAAAGTACTTGTTGAAGGTATTTATAAAGCTAACCTAGTAAGACTTATCGACGACGGTGAGGTTCTTAAGGCTGAAGTAAAGCGAACCCCAACTTATTCAAGAGCAAAGTTCGACGAAGTTGAATCTGAGGCGCTCATGCGCTCAATCAAGGATGTTTTCGAGAGATATGCTTCTTTTTTTCCAAAAATGCCTAAGGAACTGCTCAATTCTATTATGACTCAGGATTCACCTTTGAAGCTTTTTGAGACAGTAACATTCAACTGTAATCTAAATTATCGTGACAAACAAACTCTCCTCGAGGAGACTAATATTATCAACAAGCTTTCCGTGTTATTTGCCTGCCTTACATCAGAGGTAGAGATTCTTGAGCTTGAAAACCTTATCAATGAACAGACAAAAAACAGTATAGACAAAGGACAGAAAGAGTTCTATCTCCGTGAGCAGCTGAGAGTTATCCAGGAGCAGCTCGGCGAGGACGAAGGCGAAGAAGCTTTCGGTTATATAAATGATATAATGGATCTTAAATTAGACGAAAAGAGCAAGGAAAAGCTTCTTAAAGAAGCTGATAAGCTTACAAAGTTACCGCCTGCGTCACAGGAAGCTTTTGTTATCAAGAATTACCTTGATACAGTTCTTGATCTTCCTTGGGGAAAGTATACTAAGGCAAAGCTTTCTATGGACAAGGCAGAAGCTGTTCTTGAAAAAGACCACTATGGATTAAAAAAAGTCAAAGAGCGCATCCTTGAGTTTCTTGCTGTACATATGCTTAATCCTGAGATAAAGGGGCAGATAATATGTCTCGCTGGCCCTCCTGGCATAGGAAAGACATCTATAGCTAAGTCTATCGCAAAGGCAATGGGCAGAAAATATGCTAGAGTTTCTCTTGGCGGTGTTCGTGATGAAGCTGACATAAGAGGCCACAGAAAGACGTATGTCGGTGCTATGCCAGGACGCGTTATCACTGCTATTACGCAGGCAGGTTCTGCTAATCCGTTAATACTTTTTGATGAGATTGACAAGTTATGCAGTGATATAAAGGGAGATCCCTCTTCTGCTATGCTTGAAGTACTTGATTCTGAGCAGAATTATGCGTTTAGAGATCATTTTATAGAAGTTCCTTTTGATCTGAGCAAGGCAGTTTTTATAACTACTGCTAATAATGTTAGCGCTATTCCTGCTCCTCTGCTTGACAGAATGGAAGTTATTGAGCTTCCAAGTTATACCGCTGAAGAAAAGTTCCATATAGCAAAGGAACATCTTATTCCCAAACAGTTAAAAGAGCATGGCCTTAAGGGAACTCAATTAAAAATAACAGATGACGCTATTAACGAACTAATACAGTATTACACAAAAGAAGCTGGCGTGCGTTCACTTGAAAGATGCATTGCATCGCTTTGCAGAAAGACTGCGAAGAAGATTGCAGCCAATAAGATAAAGAAAGCTACTATAAAAGCAAAAGACCTCAATGAACTTCTTGGAATTAGGAAGTATATAGGTGACCTTTCTTCAAAAAAAGATCAGGTCGGTGTTGTAAATGGTCTTGCATGGACTTCCGTAGGTGGAGTTCTCATGCCCATTGAAGTGCTGATAATGAATGGTACTGGTAAGATAGAGGTAACAGGCTCACTGGGCGATGTTATGAAGGAAAGCTCGAAGATTGCTGTCAGCTTTGTAAGAAGTATTGCAGACGAATTCAAAATTTCTCCTGATTTTTATAAGGATAAAGACATTCACATTCACGCTCCCGAGGGCGCTGTTCCGAAGGACGGTCCTTCTGCAGGAGTTACTATGACTACGGCGCTTTTATCTGCACTGTCTGGTATAAAGGTTCGGTCTGATGTTGCTATGACGGGAGAAATAACCCTTCACGGAAAGGTACTACCTATAGGTGGACTTCGTGAAAAAACAATGGCTGCTTACAAGGCGGGTATAAAGAGAGTGATAATCCCTATTGAGAACAAGCCAGATCTTGAAGAAGTTGATCAGGTTGTGAAGGATGCTATTGAATTTGTTTTTGCGTCTGAACTTAAAGATGTTTTTGATGCGGCACTTATCAAGTAATCAAGGAGGAAGTCTACGTGAAGCTTAATTACAATAAAGCAGAATTTACAGCTGCATACGGCAAGTTTTCGCAGATACCTTCCTCTGACAGAATAGAGATTGCTTTTGCGGGGCATTCCAATGTAGGGAAATCCACTTTGATAAATAAGCTTTTTAACCGGAAAAATTTGGCAAGGGTGAGTTCCGTTCCCGGAAAAACCGCAACTATAAACTTTTACGGCCTTGACAATTTATACTTTGTCGATCTTCCAGGTTATGGCTACGCAAAGGTTGCAAAGTCTGAAAAGGAACGTTGGGCTGGACTTATTGAGGGCTATCTTAGCTCTGACAGAGATATACGATTGGTTTTTATGCTCATAGATATGCGTCATGCTCCTACAAACGACGATATCCATATGATAAATTTCCTTATTGATGCAGAAATGCCTTTCGTTTTAGTGCTCACAAAAGCTGACAAGCTAAAAAAGACTGAGCGTGAGAAGCGAATGGAAGCTTTTAAAAGTGAGATACCATGTTTTGAGGATATTCATTCAATTCCGTTTTCATCGCAAACCTTTGAGGGCGTTGAAGAACTCAGACAGATAGTAGAAGATATTGCTGACGACAATGACGTCGTTGCATAATAAAACAAACCTGAAAGGATGTTAAAAATGTTTGTATCCGAAAATTTGAGCGTTAATTCCGTAGGGCATCTCACCATCGGTGGAGTTGACACAGTGGAGCTTGCTAAAGAATATGGAACTCCATTATATGTTATGGATGAACAGGTGGTCAGAAAAACCCTTAAACGATTCCATGACAGCATGAATAAATACTACGATGGTAAGGGCGAAGTTCATTACGCGAGCAAGGCCTTTTCTTGCATGGAAATGTGTAGAATAGTCGCAAGCGAAGGAGATGGGCTAGACGTTGTATCTATTGGTGAGCTTTACACAGCTGTAAAGGCAGGTTTTCCAATGGATAGGGTAGGATTCCATGGGAACAACAAGACAGATGAAGAACTAGAATACGCTGTCAAAGTTGGTGTTGGACATATTATTGTCGACAATATAAGTGAGCTTCACAGACTCGAAAAAATAGCTGAGAAAAGTAATTCTCAGACAAAGATTATGTTCCGAATCAAGCCAGGTATTGACGCTCATACTCATGATTTTGTAAAAACAGGACAGATTGATAGTAAATTCGGTTTTGCTCTTGAAACAGGAGAAGCCTATGAGGCTGTAAAAGAGGCAGTAAATTGCAAAAATGTTAAGCTTGTTGGTCTTCATTGCCATATTGGTTCGCAGATATTTGATATTGCACCTTTTGAAGAAGCTGCAAAGGTTATGCTTGGATTTATCGCTGAAATAAAGAACAAACTTGGCTATACCATAGAGGGCCTCAACCTTGGTGGCGGTTTCGGTATTAAGTATGTCGATGAGAATGATCCGAAACCATTTGAGCTTTATCTCGAAAAAGTTTCGGAAATCGTAAAATCTGAATGCAAGGCTCTCGGAATTGAACTGCCGAAAATGTTTATCGAGCCAGGACGTTCAATCGCAGGACCTGCTGGAATAACTCTATATACTGTTGGCGCTCGCAAAGAAATACCCAACATTAGGACTTATGTATCTGTTGACGGTGGTATGGCTGATAATCCTAGATATATCCTTTACGGTTCTGAATACGACGCGGTTGTTGCGAATAAAGCAGGCGAGGAAAGAACTGAAAAGGTTACCATAGCAGGAAGGTGTTGTGAAAGTGGCGATCTTATCGGCGAAAATATGCCACTTCAGCATGCTGATTCAGGCGATATTATTGCTGTTTGTGCAACAGGAGCATATAACTACTCTATGTCTTCGAATTATAACAGGCTTCAAAAGCCTGCCATTGTTTTCGTGAACAACGGAAAATCAAGGATTGCTGTCAAGAGAGAGACTCTAGATGATATTATCCGCAACGATATATAATAATTCAAGCGTGAAAGATGGATAAAACTTCTTTCACGCTTTTTTGTGATATTTTTTTCCCTGCCATGTATCGAGTTCTGCGAGTTTTTTGTCAATGCTACCGAGAACTGAGATCTTGTCTGCGCTCCACATGGGAGCAATTAGCTTTGATTTGTCACCGTCACCGGTGATTCTCTCTATTACAGTTTCAGGAGGTAGAATTTCAAGTTGATTTATGATAATGTCGATATATTCGCTTTTTTCGAGCAGATTAAACTCGTTCATTGAAAACATTTCAGCGAGAACCGTTCCTTTTATAACATGAAGCATTTGCAGCTTAACTGCTTCCGGATTAAGCCTAGCGATTTCTTCTGCTGTTTTAATCATCATTTCTGGAGTCTCAAAAGGAAGCCCGTTTATAATATGAATACATGTACGGATATTACTGCGTTTAAGTTTGTAAAATCCATCACAGAATTCCTTATGAGTATAACATCGGTTTATTAACTTTATAGTGTTTTCGTGAATGCTTTGCATACCAAGTTCGATGGTAAGATCAGTTTTTGAGTTTAGTTCTTCAAGCAATCCGATTATTTCATCTGAAAGACAGTCAGCTCGTGTTCCAATTGATATTCCGCATACATTTGGAAAATTAAGTACGGTATAATACAATTCACGAAGTACTTCCAACGGAGCGTAGGTATTGGAATTTGCCTGAAAATATGCAATAAATCTGGCGCTTTCACCATGTTTGTTACATATCCTTTCTTTTTCCCTTGAAAGCTGTGAGGATAAATTATAACCACCGTGAGTAAAATAGCCACTTCCTCCGTCACAGAATATGCAACCGCCTGTACTTTTTGTTCCGTCTATATTCGGGCATGAAAAACCACAGTCAAGAACAGCTTTGAATATCTTTTTTCCAAAATGATATTTATTATAATAATTCAGTGTGTGATAGCGCTTATTGTCGTCTGAAAATTCAAATGGACTTTTATTCATAGTATCTCTCCTTGTGAAATTATGTTATCATATTCATTAATAATTGTCAATAATTAGTGTATCAAAAATAATTTCGCAATATGTGGTTTGTTTGTCTATTGACAATTTGCACAAATTGAGTTAGAATAAAAGAGTATAAAAAAGAGGTTAAAAGCTATGGATAAAAATATTGTACTTATCGGTATGCCAGGAGTTGGAAAAAGCACTGTGGGAGTGATTCTTGCAAAGCTCCTGGGTTATAGATTCATAGACACTGATATCGTTATTCAGGAGCATGAAAAAATGCTCTTGAAGGAGATTATTGAAACCAAAGGAATAGATGGTTTCATAGATGCTGAAAATTGCATCCTGAGCAGACTTAAAGCCGAAAAAGCAGTTATTGCCACTGGAGGCAGCGTTGTTTATGGTTGCGAAGCAATGAAATCTCTCTCAGAAAATGGTATTATCATTTATCTTAAACTTGATTATGGTAAACTGAGATACAGACTCGGGAATATCAGAAACAGAGGAGTCGTAATAAGAGAAGGACAGACTCTTAGATGCCTTTATAAGGAACGTGTTCCTTTATACGAGAAATATTCCGATATTATCATTGACGAAAACGGTTGCAATGTTGAGAAAACAATAAATAAAATTTTCAATGAACTTCATAATTATTTGTGAACAATACACAATCAGTGGCTGCTAAAAAGTTATTTTTGCACAATTTTATATTTTGCTTTAAAAATGGCTTTGACTTTTAGTAGATTGTGTGTTATAATGTACAATAGGATTAATATTATAAGTAATTATAAGACTTCCGCGCCCTCTGTGCAGCTATGCTGCTCTGGCTTTCGGATATCGGAAAGGAAATAAAATGTCTAAAATAATTGCTGTTACATCAGGAAAAGGCGGAACAGGTAAATCTACCGTCTGTGCAGGAATTGGTTACACTCTTGCAAAACAGGGACACAGAACGCTTATTATTGAGCTGGATTTCGGTTTGAGATGTCTTGATATTATTTTCGGTGTAGAAGAAAATATCAGATATGATCTCGGGGATGTTCTTAGCGGTAAGAAGACTGCTCTTGAAGCTGTTGCTCAGATACCTATGGCTTCAAATTTGAATATTCTGTGTGCTCCTAAAACACTTACTGCCGTAAGTGCTGAGCAGATCGTAGAGATATGTCGTTCTGTTAAGAAATATTTCGAGTATATTATAATTGATACTGGTGCTGGTATCAACTCACATGTATTCGATATTGTTGAACAGGCAAATCTTATCCTTGTGATTTCTACTCCTGATCCTGTTTGTATCAGAGATGCAAGTCTGATGTCCGATGAGTTCTATAACAGAGGAAATAAGAGCCAGCGTCTTATCATAAATAAAATTAGTAAGAAGATCATCGGTGCAGAGCTTATTTCTAATCTTGATGAAATTATTGATAAGGTTGGAGTTCAGCTTATTGGTGTAATTCCTGACGATTTCAAAATGACGGTAGCTACCGGAAAGGGAAATCCGATTCCTACTGACAGTGAAGCTCTCAAGGCATTTGATGCTATATCTAAACGTCTCGGTGGAGAGTTCGTTCCACTTACAGTTAAAACAGTTTAAAACATGAATTATATTCCGCTTTGCGGGGAAAGGGTATAAAAATGAAAATCGCGATTATTGCACATGATGCAAAAAAAGAACTTATGGTACAGTTCTGTAGCGCTTACTGTGGAATTCTTTCTAAGCATACTCTCATTGCTACAAATACAACAGGTAAGCAGGTTAGTGAAGCTACTGGACTTCCGATTAAGAGATATTTAAGTGGTCAGGGAGGAGCTGAGCAGATACTCGCACTGCTTTCTTGCAATGAAGTAGATGTACTTCTCTTCTTCCGCGATCCTATAAATCCCAAGGCAGCAGATGTACACGGTATGAACCTTCTTAGACTCTGTGATGTTCATAACGTTCCTGTTGCGACAAACATCGCTACCGCTGAAGCGCTTATTCTTGCTCTAGAAAGAGGAGATTTGGATTGGCGTGAAGTCGGTAATCCGAGTATCTAAAACTTCAATTGTCCCTTTTAAAGGGACAATTTTCATGTAAAAACAAACAAGAAAGGCTTGAAATATATGGCAAATAATATCAAACGCCCAAACGGAACAGAGGACGTTCTGCCAAAGGATGTCTACAAGTGGCACACTATTGAAAAAATAGCCCGCGAGACAGCTGAAAGCTTTGGATTTTCTGAGATAAGGATACCTACCTTTGAAAATACGGATCTTTTCATGCGTTCTGTTGGTGAAACTACGGATGTTGTTCAGAAGGAGATGTATACCGTTAAGGCCAAGGAGACTGAGTTTACTCTACGTCCAGAAGGAACGGCAGGCACCATTCGTGCAATGCTCCAGAACGGACTCCTTAATGAGGCTTTACCACAGAAGGTATATTATATGCTTTCATGTTTCCGTCATGAGCGTCCTCAGGCAGGAAGACTCCGCGAGTTTCATCAGTTTGGAATTGAAATGGCAGGAAGTTCTGCACCTTCAGCTGACGCAGAGGTAATTTTACTTGCAAAAACGATTCTTGAAAGGCTCGGACTCAATAATATTGAGCTTCACATAAACTCTATTGGTTGTCCTACTTGTCGTGCAAAGTATCATGAGGCTCTTCGTGCTTACTTTGAACCACATAAGGAAGAACTTTGCGATACATGCAAGGAGAGACTTGTCAAAAATCCTATGAGACTTCTTGATTGTAAGAGCCCTATATGCAAGGAAATTGGCAAGGATGCGCCTCTTATACTGGATTACCTATGTGATGGATGTAAGGATCATTTTGATGCATTCAAGAAGTATCTCACAGGCTTTGGTATCGAGTATATTGTTGATCCGAAGATAGTTCGAGGACTGGATTACTATACAAAATCGGTATTTGAGTTCATTACTACTGAGATAGGTGCACAGGGAACTGTATGTGCTGGTGGAAGATATGATGGCCTTATTGAACAGCTTGGCGGACAGCATGTTCCTGCACTTGGTTTTGGTATGGGCTTTGAGAGAATACTTCTTGTAATGGACAAGCAGGGATGTGATTTCCTTACTCCCAAAACCTGCGATATTTATTTTGCGACTATGGGTGAGGCTGCCCTACTTAAAGCCATGGAGCTTGTTAAGGGACTTCGCGAATTTGGCTACCGTGCTGAATACGACCTAATGGGCAGAGGAATAAAACCTCAGATGAAGTACGCAAATAAGATCGGCGCTGTTTATACTATGGTCATTGGTGATGATGAACTTGCTAGTGGCAAAGCCAAACTCAAGGATATGGAGAGTGGCAAAGAAATAGAGCTTCTTCTTAATGATAAATTTACCGCTAATTTTGAAAACGAATACTTTAATAAAATGCTTGATTCAATGGATGATGAAACAGGTTCATTGTTTTCATTCACAGGGGAGGATAAATAAAATGGCAGATAGTATGAAAGGTCTCAAGCGCACTCATTATTGTGGAGATGTGACTGAGATTGGGAAAGAAGTTGTTGTAGGTGGCTTTGTTGATAGAATAAGAGACAAAGGCGGCGTTATTTTTATTGTTCTCAGAGACAGAACAGGTGTTGTACAGCTACTATTTAACGACGAAACTAATCGCGAACTCTTTGATAAGGCTGCTTCATGCAAGAGCGAATACGTTCTTATGGCCAAGGGTGTGGTTCGTGAGCGTGAAAGTAAGAACGACAAGCTGAAAACAGGTCATGTTGAGATTTTTGTTAGTGACCTCAGGATACTTGCAAAGGCCCAGACTCCGCCTTTCGAGATTGTAAATGAAACAAAGGTAAACGATGAACTTCGTCTTAAGTATCGTTATCTCGATTTGAGAAGAGCTCCGCTTCAGCAGAATATTATCATGCGTCATGAGATAGCTAAGGTGACACGTGAATACTTTTATGAGAACGGATTCCTTGAGATAGAAACTCCTATGATGATGAAGTCTACTCCAGAGGGCGCAAGGGATTATCTTATTCCTTCAAGAGTTCATCAGGGAAAATTTTATGCTCTTCCACAGTCTCCGCAGATTTACAAGCAGCTACTTATGGTATCTGGCTATGATAGATATATCCAGCTTGCACGTTGTTTTCGTGATGAAGATCTCAGAGCAGATCGTCAGCCAGAATTTACTCAGATAGACCTTGAAATGTCATTTGTCGATGCTGACGATATTCAGGAGTGTGTTGAGGGATTCATTCAAAGAGTATTCAAAGAAGTCATCAATGTTGATGTTCCGACTCCGCTTCCTAGGCTTACATTTGCAGACGCTATGAATCGTTACGGCTCTGATAAGCCTGATACACGCTTTGGCTTTGAGATACAGGATATCACGAATACTGTTAAGGATATCGATTTTGTTGTTTTCAATAATGCTATCGAGGAGGGTGGCTCAGTACGTGCCATAAATGTTAAGAATGGTGCTGCAACATACACTCGTAAGGAGATTGATAAGCTTGTTGAGCATGCAAAGGGAATAGGGGCAAAGGGACTTGCTTATATTCGCTGGGCAGAAGAGCCTAATTGTTCTTTCAAGAAGTTCCTTGCTGATGGAGAACTTGAAAAAATCTGCGCTGCTGTTGATGCTCATGAAGGAGATCTTGTTCTTATCTGTGCTGACAAGACTAAAACTGTTCTTGCAACTCTTGGTGCAATAAGACTTATCTGTGGTAAGAGAATGGAAGTTATTCCTGAGGATCAGTATAATTTCCTCTGGATAACAGAAATGCCCTTCTTTGAGCATGATGATGAAAACAATACATGGGTAGCTGCACACCACCCATTTACTATGCCAATGGAGGAGTGCCTTGAATACCTTGACACTGATCCTGCAAATGTTCGAGCAAAGGCATGGGACCTTGTTCTTAATGGTACTGAGCTTTCAAGCGGCTCTATGCGTATAACAGACTTCGAGCTCCAGCAGAAGATGTTTGAAGCTCTCGGCATGACAGATGAAGAGATACAGGCAAAGTTTGGATTCCTTGTTGATGCTTACCGTTACGGTGCTCCGCCTCATGGTGGTATGGGAATCGGCCTTGACCGTCTTGCAATGATAATGTGTAAGGCAGACAGTCTCAGGGATGTAACCGCATTTCCGAAAGTTCAGAACGCAAGTGAGCTTATGTCAGAATGTCCATCCGCTGTTGATGACGAAAGTCTTGAAGTTCTTGGCATAAGTGTTGTGAAAAAAGAAGATGAGTAATCACTATTATGCCGTTTGCGGAATACTCGACATTGACGGTAAGATACTTTTTGTAAGGCACACATATGGTGCTGCAAAGGAACGAATACTTATTCCCGGAGGATATTTGAAGGAAGGCGAATTGCCGTCTGATGCGGTTAAAAGAGAATTTTATGAGGAAACAGGCGTAAATGCTGTTGCAGAGTCTGTTTTTGCGGTACAGTTTCGATCAGAGCAATGGATAATAGTTTTCCGTCTTAAATATATATCTGGTGAGCCTCGTTCCGACGGATATGAAAACAGCGAGGTACTTCTGCTTACTCCAGAAGAAGCTGTGAAGCGTAGTGATATTACAAACATGAGTCGTGCTATACTGAATTCGTATATCAACGACCGTGATAATACTCTTAATAAGGGTGATTATAAATCTATTTCTCTAAAAGCGGGGGAATATGAGATATTTGGTGTTTAATCATCCAAAAAGCCAAAATATTTTAAAGATTTTTATTGACTTTTTTCTTAAAAAGGAGTATAATATTAACTGTAGGTTTAATAATTTTGTAGGGAGCTGTCTGTAGGTTAGCTCCCTATGTCTTTTGTTAGGCTTTATTAACTTTATAGCTATTGACTATTTATAGAAAGAATGCTATAATCAAATCATAAAATGACCGTTGGTCATTTATTAAGGAGGCGTATCTATGGCGTCGGAAGCTGTAAAAAAGATTCTTGAAGCTGAAGCTCTTTCAGATAAAAAGAATGCCGAAGCACGTAAGCAGCGTGACGATATAATAAGTTCTGCTTCTGGAAAATCGTCGCTTGCTATACAGAAAAGACTGAGTGAAGCACATTCAGAGCTTTCAAAGCTAAAATCGGATTATGATAAGAAGCTTGAGGAATATAAGAAAAATGCTGAAAATGTGTGTAATAAAAATATCGACAGTATTAGACAGCAGGCCGAAAAGAATATGGGTAAGGCTGTTGATGAGATAATCAGCCGCTATTTTTGAAATCCGACCTTGTGAAGGAGAGTGATGTAATAAATGGCGAAGCTAAAAATGAAAAAGATAGAGCTCATAGCTATGCTGACAGACAGCAAAAAGATAATTGAGCTTCTACAGAGGCGTGGCGTTGTTGAAATAACAGAAAACAACGATGAAGAGCTGGAAAATACAAACGTTACAACAGTTGTTGGAGAATTTGAAAAGTTCAGAAATACAGCTGTACAGGCGCTTGAGATAATCGACAATTATGCTCCAGAAAAAGCCTCAGTGAGAGACTTGCTTGGTGGAAAGATTGAGGTTGAAAAGCATGAGTTTGGAAAAGAAGCCATGCAGATGGAACAGGTTATTGGAGCGGCTAACGAAATAATCAAAAACCAGCATATTATAACAGATTCTGCTAATTCTGCCTCACAGCTGCAAATTAAATGCGATATGCTTGAACGCTGGAAAAATCTTGACGTTCCACTTAATTTTAAAGGGACCTCCACAACTTCTGTGTTTATAGGTACGTTACCGTATCTGATTTCTTCGGAAGAGCTTGAAGAAAAGCTTCCAGAGAATTGCAGCGTTGAGGTAATAAGTTCAACAAAAGATCAAACGAATGTGTTTATTATTTGCAGTAAAGAAGTTTATGACGAGGCGGGGGACATCCTTCGCAAGCTTGCTTTTGCTCATATTTCCGAACCTGAAAACAGAACTCCAAACGAACTAATTTCGGCATATAACGCTGAGATAGATAAGTTGGTCTCAGATTCAGATAAAGCAAAACAAAGAATAACAGAGCTTGCAGAAAACAGATATCAACTTAAATTTGTTATAGATTACCTGCAAATGAGAAAGGAAAAATATGATGCACTTAGTGATCTCGGCTTTACAGAGAATACTTTTGTGCTGAATGGATATATTCCTGAAAAGTTTGCCGAGAGTCTGAAAAATGAGATAGAATCAAAATACACTGCGGCTATAACATTCACTGATCCGTCCGAGGACGAGGATGTGCCTGTTTTACTTGAAAACAGTAAGTTTTCAACTCCTATAGAAGAGATAACGAAGATGTATGCTATGCCTGGAAAAGGAGATGTAGATCCTACTCCAATTATGTCTTTTTTCTATTATCTTTTCTTTGGAATGATGCTTTCTGATGCTGGTTACGGACTGCTTATGGTAATAGGAACAACTATAGCTCTCAAGAAATTCAAGCTTGAGACAACTATGAAGAAAACGTTGACAATGTTCAGAAACTGTGGTATATCTACGGTGTTTTGGGGAGCTCTATTTGGCAGCTGGTTCGGAGATATTGTTCAGGTAGTTGCAAGGAACTTCTTTAATAAGGAGATCGGTAGTATTGCTCTTTGGTTTGAGCCTCTTACAGATCCTGTGAAGCTTCTGCTGGTATCCTTTGGACTTGGTATCCTTCATCTTTTGCTTGGTGTTGCTGTTGCATTCAAGATGACTTGGGATACTGGTAAAAAGATTGACGCCATATTTGATGCATTGCCTATTTATTTAATTGTTCTTGGCATAGCACCTGTTGGTGCAGGAATGTTTGTAACTGTTCCAGAACAACTTAGAAATATTGGACTATATATGCTAATCGCGGGCGTAATAATCCTAGTACTCACTGCAGGAAGAACATCAAAGTCCATATTTGGAAAGTTTTTCGGAGGTCTGTATGCACTTTATAATACAGCTACAGGTTATTTCGGAGATATTCTTTCGTATTCGCGATTGCTTGCTTTAGGTCTTGCAACAGGTTCGATAGCGAGTGTTATAAATCTTATCGGTACTATGCCCGAAAATAAAATAGTAAAGCTTATCGTACTGATCATCGTATTTGTGGTTGGTCATATTGCAAATCTTGCGATTAATTTGCTTGGTGCATACGTTCATACAGACAGATTGCAGTTCGTTGAGCTTTTCAGTAAATTTTATACTGGAGGCGGTCGAGAGTTCTCGCCACTTACAGTAAATACAAAGTATATAAAATTCAAGGAGGAAAATTCAAATGACTAACGGATTAGTATTAGCTTTAATAGGAGCTGCACTTGCAGCGCTTCTTGCAGGAATAGGTTCTGCAAAGGGAGTAAGCCTTGTAGGTGAAGCAGCTTCAGGAGTTGTTTCAGTGGATCCTTCAAAGTTTAGTAAGGTTCTTCTTCTCGAGCTCCTTCCAGGTACTCAGGGACTTTACGGACTTATTGCTGCAATGTTCATCCTTATTCGTACTAACGTTTTAAGCGGTAACGCAGCAGAACTATCAGTTCAGCAGGGACTTGGTTTTCTTGCAGCATCACTTCCAATTGCAATTGTTGGTCTTATCTCGGGAATTATGCAGGGGAGAACAGCTGCAGCAGGTGTAAGCATAACAGCAAAGAAACCTGATCACAACGGAAAAGCTATAATTATGGCAGCTATGGTTGAGACATATGCTATCCTTGCGCTTCTTATATCAGTTCTCATGATATTAAATATAGGCGTATAATGGGGGTGGAGATATGTCAGGACTTGACGAGATCCTTAACCTCATTGAAACTCAGCAAAAACAAACAGAAGATTCTCTTATAAAAGCAGCAGTAAACAAAGCCAATGCCATAAAGGCAGATGGTGACAAGAAAGCTCAGAAAGCATACGATGATTTTATGACGAAGTCTACTGCTCAGGCGGAAAAGGATTATGAAAATTCCTGCAATTCTGTTGAAGCTACAATGAAACGCCGTTTACTTGCTTGCAAGGTAGAGCTAATTGATCAGGCTGTAGAAAAGACTGTAAGTAAGCTTAAAGGATTGCCAGATAAGGAGTACTTTGAACTTATAACAAAGCTAACTGAAAGCCACATCCAGCCTAGTAAGGGTGTTATTTCTTTCGGAAGCAAGGATTTGTCTAGACTGCCTGCTGACTTTGAAAACAGACTGAATGAGTTAGCTAAGAAAAAGGCTGGAGAGATTACAATATCAAAGGAACCAGCCGATATTGATGATGGTTTTATTCTGACATACGGATTGATATCTGAAAACTGCAGCTTCCGCTCTATCATAGAATCTGAAAAAGAAGCTGTCCGTGATACAGCTGCAAGAGTATTGTTCGGGTAGGTGATACTATGAACGGAACAAAGTATGCAAATGCTGTCGGTGCTGTAAGAGCTATGGAGAATGCTCTTCTTACCAAAAATGATATCGAACAGCTTATTAATTCAAAGGGGAAAGCCGAGCGAGAATCGATAATCGCTTCAAAAAGCGGAACTTCGAACGTTGAAACAATGGAAGCTGTATGGGAGATGCTCCATGAATATGCACCCGACTGCAAGGAGCTGGAGATACTTCTTTATAAGAATGATTTTCATAATCTAAAAGCTGTATTGAAAGCGGTTATCTCCAATAGAGAACCGTCACAGTATTTTATTTCACCTTCAAATGTTGAGCTTAATGAGCTCGTTGATGCTGTGAGTAAAAAGAATTACAGCCTTTTGCCTGAATATATGCAGAAAGCAGCAGAAGAAGCTTATGAACTTGTGACGAACACTCTTGACGGTCAACTGTCAGATTCTCTTATAGACAAAGCTTTAATGCAGGCGATGCAGAAAAGCTCCGCTGAATTTGGTAGTGATTTCATGCAGAAATACTCCAAACTCATAACAGCATGTGCAGATATTAAAACAGCTTACAGGTGTTGCCTTCTAAATAAATCGGCACAATTCATGGAAAATGCCATTTGCGGAAATAGTGATCTCGATAAGGAAATGCTTATTAAAGCCGCACTTGG
>JAFZYX010000120.1 GCA_017616055.1 Ruminococcus sp. | reverse complement strand
TTAGCACCAATCGGTATTCTTGTAGTAGCCTTGGACTTGTTGAGTGCCTTAGCGTCTGTATTGATTGCAATATATTCTATATTATTGACACCTGAATCTACCATACAGTTTACAGCGTTTCCACCACCGCCGCCAACTCCGATGACCTTAATGTTAACATCGGGCTCAAGTGTTTCTTCATAATTGAAATCTGACATTTGATCTCCTCCTACAATTTATATTATCCTTTAATTCATCTAATTTTTTATATCAGTCTATAAATACACTTTATATTTTAGCATAATACGGCTATTTTTTCAAGTCCTAATTAAACATTTTTTATTTTCAGCGATTTTAACAAGAACGAGCAGTATAAATACAGCGTTTTGTACATTGATTTGTTTTATTACCAGTCTGTTTACTGAACGTATCCGCCATCCTCATATCCGCTATATGCCGTAGTATCAGCTATGTATCCACTATCGTCTCCACCGCTCCATTGGCTTCCACTATCGTAACCGCCTGAGCTGTTGTCAGACCACTGATTAGTAGGAGTTTCGCTCCACTGTCCAGAACTGTTGTCTGTCCACTGATTTTCGCTATAATCCGTCCATTGCTGACTATTGTCATCTGACCACTGGCTACCACTGTAATCTGACCATTGATCATCGCTGTAGCCAGCATAATTAGGAGCCGTTGTCTGAACCTCTGTCCTGCGGTTACTGTTTCTTTTCTCAAATTCAGCCTCCTGACCAGGATCACGCTCTCCTTTGATAGGATTGCCATATTCATCAGTAATAGGCTCTGTAGCTGCTTCGGGGCTTCCAGGCACAAAAACTGGTCCGTCACTTGGGCGGAAACTACACTGATTGGTTCCAATCATAGTTAGATAGCCTTTTTTCCCCTTTACATCTTCGGTATTCATGACATTTTCTGCAAGGGTTAACTTATACTCTACATCGTTCCAGTTACCCATTTTAAAAATCATTTCATTCTTGTATTTCACTAATATAGAGTGCTCATCACTCATATCTACAGTCATTATCTTATCGTCGCCCATTTTCACAATACTTGCGATAAGTGCCTCGAATGCCTCGTTTTTGTGTTTGTTTTCTGAAGCTGTCATTTTCCCAGGAGTCTTGTCAGCCGGGTCTAGTCCGTAAATTATTGGGAGATCTGGAGTAATAAAGCCGTTATCCGCCAATATTTTCCCTTTTTTGCTTACAAGAAGAGTTCCGCTTCCGTAATTGACATTGAATGCGGGAATACAACGCGTTACCGTTATTTCAAGTGCTGACGGGAACTTCCTGTCTACGTCAGCAGTCTCCACGTACAATAGCTGATCAAGTATACGCTGTGCGCTCTTTTTACAGTCAAGTCTCAGGAGATTATCTCCCTCTTTTATTCCCGAAGCAGCAACTATCTCCTCCGCAGTATACATATCAGACTGTCCGGCCACACGTATCTCGCTAATATTGAATAAAAACGTATAACTAATAGTTATTCCTGCGGTCAGGACAAGTAAAATAACCACAAGTCCATAGACATTAGTCCACCTCTGGCGCCTTCTTATACGCTTTCGGCTGTTCTGCCTTTCTACACTGGTCTTTTCAACGTCTTTCATATTTTCTCCATAACTTTCCGCCTCAGTTCCGACGAATATCTCCGCCTAGAAGACTAACGGCTTTTTCCATATTTTCATAGCCTCTGTCAATATGACATATTTTTGTTATCTCGGAGTTTCCCTCCGCGCACAATGCCGCAATTACCATTGCAGCTCCTCCGCGAAGATCAGTTGCTTCAACCTTCGCACCATGGAGTTTTTCTACGCCTTTGACAACAGCAACCTTACCGAGTACCTGTATATCAGCTCCCATTTTTATAAGCGCATCCGTATGACGGTAGCGGCAATCAAAAATGTTCTCCTCAAATACACTCGTGCCATCTGCGGCTGAAATTGCTGCCATCAACACAGCCTGAGCATCCGTAGGAAATCCGGGGTGAGGCATTGTCCGTATCCTGTCCCTTACAGCCCTTAGTCTAGAACCGCTGCGAAGATATATCTTTTTTTCAGATGTATAAATACTGCAGCCCGTCTGTTCTAAAACAGATAAGAACGGTTCTATCTCTGGTATACAGGCATTTGTAAGTATCAGCTCGCCCCTTGTCGCAGCTACCATCGATAAATAGGTTGCTGCTACTATCCTGTCAGGCATTATTGTATATTCACAGCCGTGAAGCTGTTGTTTTCCGTTAATTATAATACGGCTTTCGCCATCATTCCTTATGTCAGCTCCGCAATTCATAAGAAAATCGCAAAGATCGCGTATCTCCGGCTCTCTCGCAGCATTGTTTATAACCGTTTCGCCATCTGCTGTAACAGCGCAGAGAATTATGTTCTCAGTAGCTCCAACTGACGGAAAAGCAAGGTTAATCTTTGCTCCCTTTGCCCTGCCTGAAGAAGCTTTGCACACTATACTGCCACCATTATCTCGGATATCAACTCCCATTTTTCTGAGAGCTGCAAGATGCATATCTATAGGGCGCGGTCCAAGCTCACAGCCTCCGGGTATACTTACTGTACATTCCCCTGTCCTGCCAAGCATAGCTCCCATGAAGATTATTGACGAGCGCATTTCACGCATGAGATCCTCACTTACTGTCGTTTCCTCGACAACAGAAGAGTCTACAGACACATTGTTATCAAAAAAATTACATCTGCAACCAACACAGTTAAGGATTCTTGAAGCTGCGTAAACATCAGTCAGGTTCGGACAGTTGCGTAGCATACATTCTCCGCAGCACAACAGCGACGCAGCCATTATTGGCAGGGAACTGTTTTTGCTCCCCTGCAAATCAAGCTCGCCTCTCAGCCGCCTGCCGCCGTTTATTATGAATTTCTGCATTATACCACCCCACAGCATTTTTTGTATTGTATGCTGTCGGGCATTTCAATGTTACTCTAAAATATGTTATTTGAAGTCAGAAACCTTTCAAATGTTTCCGACATCTTATTTGGAATATGCATTTAGTTCCATCCGGTTTACCGAAACAATATATTACAAGTTTATTTTTTGGCCTTTTCAATAAGCTTGTCAATAACCGCAAGTATTCTGTCATTTGTATCAGCAAGATGAAGCTTCGCCGCACTTTCAGACATGGATTTTACTTTTGCAGTGTCATTGTAAAGCTTTTCTATCTCATCTATCATTCGTTCGTTGGTCACATCTTTCTGCTCGATGACAACTGCCGCACCTGCATTTACGAGCACCATTGCATTGTGATACTGATGATTTCCTGCAACTATTGGTGATGGGATAAGTATGGAAGCTTTGCCCGCCGCTTCAAGCTCAGCAAGTGTTGATGCTCCAGAACGGCAAATAACAAGATCTGCCGCAGCAAGACATACGTCCATATCATTTATATATTCGGTTATCCTCAATCTGTCTGACTTAAACGGTATTCCAGCATTTTTCATAGCCTGCGGGAATGTTTCCTTTCCCATACCGCCATAACCGTGAATATGATTTATGTCAAGCTTTTTGCCCGTATGCCACTTTAATACCTCTGTCATAGTATCATTTATGCAACCTGCGCCTAAACTTCCGCCAAAGGAAAGAATGGTAAAGCTGTCATCGAAGCCGAGTTTTTTACGGGCTTCTTCACGGCTCATCGTATTAATATTACTCCTTACGGGAAGTCCAGTCACGCTGTACTCAAACTTAGTCTTATCCATAAAGTCAAGGGCTTCCTTGACTGTAAGCATTACATAGTCAACTTCCTTTGAAAGGAGCTTGTTTGTAACTCCCGGATAGGCATTCTGCTCGTGAATAGCCGTAGGAATTCCCATTCTTGCAGCTTTTCGTATTACAGGTCCTGCCGCATATCCGCCTGTACCTATAGCAATGTCAGGTTTGAAGTTCTCTATTATCTGCTTTGCTCTCCTGCCAGATGTTACAAGATAGGCAAGAGCTTTTGCATTCCTGCCAATATTCTCAAGTGATATCTTTCTCTGAAAACCGGCAACTTTGATAGTTTCAAGTTTATAACCAGCCTTTGGAACCAACTTAGATTCCATGCCCTTTGGAGTACCTGCGAAGAGGAACTCAGCATCTGGGTACTTCTTTTTTATTATATCAGCAATGGCAAGACCCGGATTGATATGTCCGCCTGTTCCGCCACACGCGATAAGCACTTTCATAATCATGCTCCTTTTGGCTCAGCTTTATTCGCGCTGTGCCTTGTTCTATTTTTCCTGAGTGCTTTCACCTTTTCGTCGGGATAATATCTTTGCTGTGATATATTCAGCATTATTCCCATTTCCGCCAACTGCATTATCAATGCAGTTCCGCCGTAGCTGAAAAACGGCAGGCTTATACCTGTATTAGGTACAAGATTACTTACAACAGCAAGGTTCAGTACTGCCTGAATTCCAATCTGAGTAGTTATACCAACAGCAATGAGCATGCCAAAGCGGTCCTTGCAACGTACAGCTATGGAATACCCCTCAACTACAAGAAGGAAGAATACGATTATTATCGCGAGAGCTCCGGCAAAACCTAGTTCTTCGCATACTATGGGAAAAACGAAATCGTTCTTGGTTTCGGGGAGATAAAGATATTTCTGACGTGAGTTTCCGAGACCTAGACCGAAAAGGCCGCCAGAACCTATTGCAATAAGGGAATTTCCTGTCTGCCATGAATCGCCTAGCTTATCCTCAAAAGGCATCCTCCATGCGTGGATACGTTTGCTTACGTAGCTTCCAGGAACCTGAGCCTGCCACGAAATATATGCTATTGCGATACTGAGAGCAGCTGCACCCAATCCAAGAAAATGCTTCTTATTAACACCACCGCAGAGTATCATAGCAACTGCAATAGTTCCGAGAAGAATACAACCAGAAATGTGCTTTTCAAGAACGATAAGTCCAAGATAGGCTCCAAGAATGAGAGAATATTTCAATATTCCAGTCTTGAAAGTATTCATTTTCTTGCCGTCACGCTCCATACTGTACGCAAAGAAGATTATAAGGGCGAGCTTCGCCACCTCTGATGGCTGTAAATTCAGAGGTCCGATATCTATCCATCTTCTTGCGCCCATTGAACCACCCTCATCGTTACCGATGAGCAGAACTGCAACGAGAAGCACTATTCCGCCAAAATACATTAAGCTTGCAATATTAAGTTTCTTGAGTATAGGCAGTTTTATATTCTTGAAATTGTGATAGTCCATCTTCATAAAAAAAATCATGGCGATAAAGCCGATAACAGCGTGCTTCGCCTGATTTTTCGCATAATAAAGACCATCGCCGCCGTGCTCGCTGTATGCCCACGCATAGCTTGCGGAGGACATCATTACGATACCAACTACAAGCAGTATCATAACATAAGCAAAGAACGAAAGGCTGAGGTCTCCTCGTCTGCCACCCGAAAATGGATTTGAGATGGCAAGCCGCTTTTTTGTATTTTTTTTGCTTGAAGCCATTTTTTCTCCTTATGGTCCTGTGGATTTGGCTGTATTAGTTTGCCAGCAATGTAATTATTCCCAAAACTCCGAAAATAATGCCGACCAATGAAAAAGTAATCACTATCTTGTACTCACTGAAGCCGCTCATCTCAAAGTGGTGATGTATAGGCGTCATTTTGAATATACGTCTGCCCTCTCCGTACTTTTTCTTAGTATACTTGAAATATAGCACCTGTATCATAACGGAAAGAGCTTCGAGGATATAGACCATAGAAATAAGAATAATGAGAAGATGCTTATGGAGAACAAGTCCGATACCTGTTACTGCTGCACCGAGAAACATTGAACCGGTATCGCCCATAAAACACTTGGCAGGATTCAGATTCCACAGGAGGAAACCAAGACATCCGCCTGCAAGAGCCATCGTAAGACAAGTCATTTCATACTCTTTCAATATTGCACATGTCACTGTGAATATGAGCATTGCCACAAATGATACTGAACCGCATAGACCGTCAACACCGTCTGTGAGATTTACCGCATTTGTCAGGTAAATGATCACAGCCATCATTAATAAATAATAGAAAATGCCAAGTGATGGGCTGGTCCAGAAGCCTAAGTCTATCTTTGTAGACTTGTCGCCAAAACAGCGTATTGCATATAGAAAACCGACTGAGAACAAGAGCTGCAGGGCTATCTTCTGCCATGCAGTCAGTCCGTCGTTCTTCTTTCTTGCTATCTTTGTAAAATCGTCAATAAAACCTATGATACCAAATGAAGCCGCATAAATTAAACAGCTCAGCATGCGGTAGAATGCGTTGAAGCTCTCCTTATCTGTGGTATCAACGCCTACTTTAAGTCTAAACAGCCAGTAGCCTGCTATCGCCGAAATAATAGTCGAGATTATAAACATGAAACCACCCATAGTTGGTGTTCCCTGTTTCTTCGCGTGCCATTTAGGTCCATCCTCAGTCTTGATAGGCTGACCAAACTTTATCTTGTGCAGGAAAGGAACAAGAAATATGCCTGAAACTCCTGCTATCACAAAGGATAAAAGTACTGTAGCAACATTAATTATCCAGAAAGATATTGACATTTTTTTCTAACAACTCCAGTTTTCTTATTGATCGAGCAATTTGAGTCCATCAGCAACGACCTCTCGCTCGTCGAAATGGATGTGCTCCATGCCAGCAAGGATCTGATAATCCTCATGTCCCTTGCCAGCAAGTACTATTATATCACCTTTCTCAGCAATTTTCAAGGCATGATATATAGCTTCTCTTCTGTCAACAACAACATCATAGTTTACGGACATTCCATCGAGTCCTGCAAGAATGTCATCAATAATTGCTTCGGGCTTTTCATTTCTTGGATTATCTGAAGTAACTATAAGCTTGTCGGCATATTTTGAAGCGGCTTGCGCCATTTTCGGACGTTTAGCCGCATCGCGGTTTCCACCACAGCCAAAAAGGCAGATAAGGTCGTTATCAGTGTACTCTTTTACACTTCTGAGTATGTTCTCGACAGCATCTGGAGTATGAGCATAGTCGCAAATAACAGTAAAATCGCGACCTGTTGGTATTATCTCACAGCGCCCCTTAACTCCGTTGTAATCCTCGACTGCAGGAATAATGCTTTCGATAGTGAGTCCTTCTTCGAGGCATGCAGCTATAGCCGCTGTTAAATTTGAAACATTAAACAGTCCAGGCATTTTTGTCTTTATAAGGTGAGATTTACCGTCACGACAGAACCAAAAGCTTGAACCTGTGGACTTTATCTTTATACCGTCTGCATAAATATCGGCGTTTTCCTTTACACTGAAGCCGTACCTCTTGCAGTTTACCTCACCAAACAGACGCTTTCCGTAATCGTCATCAATATTTACCACAGCGCAGTCACAGATATCAAATAACATTCTCTTAGCCTGATAGTAGTCTTCCATGTCCTTATGATAATCAAGATGATCCTGTGTAAGGTTTGTAAATACCGCAACATCAAAATACGAAGAACCTATCCTATACTGACACAAGCCAAAGGAAGAGACTTCCATAACCACATATTCACAACCTGCATCCGCCATCTTTGCGAGCAATGCCATAAAATCATATGCCATTGGCGTTGTATTATCTGTGTGAAGTACCTCGTCTCCGATCTCGTTCTGAATAGTACCCACAAGTCCTGTTTTGTGACCGTTTTTCATGAGGATATGCTTGATGACATTTGTAATCGTAGTCTTACCGTTAGTGCCTGTTACACCTATCATCTTCATTTTTCTCTCAGGATGGCCGAACCATGCAGAACAAATCTGCCCATAGAGCTTTCGCGAATTATCTGTAATTATCTGCCGCTCACCAAGTCCAAGATCTCGCTCGCAGACTACTGCAACCGCACCTTTTTCAAGCATCTCAGCAGCTGCAGTATGTCCGTCAAAGCTTCCGCCTTTTACGCAGACAAAGAGGCTTCCCTCAGTCACCTTGCGCGTATCATCGGTCACAGAACTTATCTCAGCATCGCCGATAGCCGTAACAGCGTTATTTTCGATAAGATCACTTAATTTCATTTTGTCTGCCTCCTGTCTTTCTGTTTCTCTTTCTTTTATATATGTCTCTTTGTTTTTGTGTATAAAAACGCAAATCTGGTTCGATAAGAGCTTTATTCTTTGCAAATGTACTGTTCACCGTCGTTATCAATGCTTTTGAAGCCGCTTACCTTAAACGTGGATTTGTCACTTATAAAATAGACAAAGTTTTGATTACGTGAAAGCATATAATACTCCTGAGATTTGATCTGAGGATCGTATTTTGTCTCATAATATCTGAATACCTCTTTTGCATCATCCTCGCTCAGTCCATAGCATATATCTATAAACTTGCCGTCTTTTTCCGCAAGTACCCTTTCTCCGCTGACTTTAAGATCATAAATATCATTAAATTCAGTTACAGTATAACCTGCATCTTTGGTATTATCGATCAGTTCCGCTCTTGATGGCACTATGCTTTCGGCTCCGTTTTTTAAAATGTCTGTACTGCTGTCCGAATCGCTTCTATCACACGAACACATCAGCAGGCACATCACGGCCGCGGCTGTCAAACTGAATATCTTTTTTAGTACTTTCATACTCTATTCAGTATTTTCCTTTCATGTTTTTACACTTATCAGTAATTATCAGGTATTTATCGCTTTTTCTTATACGTTAGTCGGTAAATGTTTCAGTCTCAAATTCGAGCTCGATAACAGTTCCTCTCGGAACATAAGTACCGCCATCATAGCTTTGTTTTTTGACGGCTGTACCGTCCTGTGCACTAAGAACACCCTTTGCCACATAATTGAGATCATAGGCACTCAAAGATTCATTAGCGACCTGAGGCGAAACTCCTATAAGATATGGTACCTGAACCATTTTTTCGCTTTCGCTTAGCTTTTCGGTATACAAGTATATACATCCATCTTTGGCCATAGATTTACCGGTCATAGGCGACTGCTCAACAACTTCGATACCATTGCCGAACTCCTTGTGCTTTATACCCTTTTCATCAAGCTGCTTTATAGCATCATCAATACTTGAACCCGTAAGTATAGGAACTTTGATATCAAGATTCTCACGTTCCTGCTCGTTGTACTCAGGGTTTATGCCGAGGTATGGAAGAATTTCTTCAAGAATGTTTGCAGCGCAAGGCTTAGCCACACTGCTTCCGTAGTACTGCTGATTGCCTGCATATGGCATATCACCGAGAACAAGAAGAATGAGTTCAGGATCATCCGCTGGTGCAAAGCACATGTATGAAGCTCCGTACTCCATTCCTGTTCCCTCAGTATCGTTATTATCGATATCATTACGCATAACTTCTTTTTCGCTGCGTCGCTCTGAAGTACCCGACTTTCCACCTATAGCGTAACCCTTTATATAAACATTGCCTGTTTTGTTACCATTAACAACATTTTCGAGAGCCTGACGCATTTTTTCTGAAGTATCTTCGGATATTACCTGACGTCTTACAGTACGCTCATTCTTAAGGACTATGTTTCCGTCACCGTCAACCACCTTGTCGACTACATATGGCTTGAGTAAATATCCGCCATTGACAACAGCACTGCACGCCGTAATAAGCTCTATAGGAGTAACAGTCTCGCACTGTCCAAATGATGAATATGCTAGATCAATATGTGACATTGCTTCTCTGCTGTCCGTTTTTACAAGCGGTGGAATATCGCCGTAAGCTTCAGCAGGCAGATCAATACCTGTTTCTTCAAGGAAGCCGAAAGCCTCGAAATAACTGTGGAACCTGTCTGCTCCAAGTATCTTTCCCAGTTCCATGAACGCAGGATTACAGGATTTGGTAAGTGCATCCTGGAAGTTCACAACTCCGTGGCCTGTATATCTTTCATGACAATGTATATCAAAGGGTCTGTTTCCATCCATAAGTCTTTCAACACCACTACAGTAATGTGACCATTTTTCAGTATCAATGGTCTTTTCTTCAAGAGTAGCTGCAGCGGTTATTACCTTAAATACAGAACCAGGCTCATAGCGCTCACTAATACACTTGTTTCTCTTCTGTCTTTCAAGAGCCTCGGCTTCAAACTCCTCCATTTCCTTTTCCGTTGGATTGTATTTATTTTCTTCGGCATATATCTTTTCAAGGAGCATATCCGTGTTCAGTTCTCCAGTATTGTTGAGATCGTAACTAGGATACGTTGCCATTCCCATTACAGCACCTGTTTTTGGATTCATAAGTATGGCGCATGCACGGTTTTTGATATAATGTTCGTCAGACATTTCCTTAAGATGCTTTTCAAGAATATACTGTATCTCTCTGTCGATAGTGAGGTATACATCCGAACCATCCTTTGGATCGTAAGTCTTTGAATATTTGTACGGAAGTGCGTTTCCATGAGAATCTTTTGCAGAAATAGTTCTTCCATCTATACCTGAAAGGTATTCGTCATAATATGCCTCTACTCCGTAGGAAACGTTACCGTTTGTGTAACCAACAACGCTTGCTGCGAGATCCTGCTGAGGATAATAGCGCTTTGTATCCTCATCATATCCTATGGAAATGAATCCTAAGTCATCAAAATATTGAGATATCTCATCAACTGTATTCTTTTCCACTTTTTCCTTGAGCTTTACGTATTGTCCTTCCTTTTCAATTGCATCTCTGAACTTTCTTTGAGAAATCTCAAGTTTTACCGAAACAAATTCGGTAACTTGGTCTATTACCTCATCTATAGATGCAGGAAGAGCGTCAATCTCTTTGCCTTCCTCATCATACTTTGGTACATAAGTTCCGTTTGCTTTATCAAGGTTACGCTTTTCAATGAGATTTGAAAGTCTTTTCTTGTCCTCTTTGAACTGCTTAGGATCTACAAAGACCGTATATACCGTTGCACTCTTCGCTAGGGCAACTCCATTTTTATCATATATCGAGCCTCTGTGAGCCGTTATGGATATTGAAGCAAAATGCTGATCATTAGCCTTTTCCTGATACTCCTTGTTTTCAAGAACCGATATCTTGAAGAAATTCGCGGCAACTGCCGTAAAAAGAATGCTGAAAACAGCAGTCATTACAAATTTGGTTCTGAACCGCATTGCATTTGACGGATTTGTATTTATCACTGAAAATTCTTCCTTCCGTGATTAACAGTATATATAAATAAAGAAAGGCAGGGTGTTTGTATGCCCCGCCTCTGAACATCTTATTTTTCTTTCCGGATGTCCTTTTCTTTTGATACGACGAAGGATTTATCGCTATTCAAGCGTGGAACCGCCGTTCCCGAACCCTCAATTTCACGCACAGAGCCCGGGAACTGCCATTCCTTAATTGATCACCCGCTGTATCTCCTTGTTCTACATATGACTTCGGCAGTTATATATTTTTCAGGTTGCCGATAGTATTCATTTTATACGGGGCAGTCCATCTTTTTATATTTATATTAGTACTACCCTCTGAAATATTCCACACACTTATCGAAAAAGGACTTTATTTTCGCAATCAGACCTTTTTCTTTTTCTGGAATAGTTACGACATCACCCGTCTGTATTTTTATGTAATTTATCTGAGAAGAGTTTATCTTCTCCATTCCAAGGGATGCTGCATATTCCTCTATCCTCTTGGCAGATACCTTACCTTCAAGTTCAGACTGGAGTCTTACATTTTCGGCTGCGGCATTTTCAAGCTTCTCGTTCAGAGCATACACTTTATTATACATCGTGTTACGTCTATCAAGCGAGTAAATAACCGAACCGAGCAGTGCGGCAGCTAAGAGAGATACGAAAATAATCGTAATCAATGAACCGCTTCGGGCTTCATTCTTTGTCATACGTATCTCCTGCTTACGCTCAGCATCATCGCGCACAACATCGCCATTCTCAGTGGTATCGTCATCATTGGCGCCGTCGTAGCTTTCATCCGTATAATAATAGCGTACAGTGTTTTCAGCCATTGCTTTCCGCACTCCTTTCTATTATTCTGAGCTTTGCGCTTCTGCTTCTGTTGTTTCTTTCAAGTTCTTGTTCTTTTGCCTCTAAGGGCTTTCTGTTCACAAGTTTTCCCAGTGGCTTGCGTCCACATACACATTGGGGAAAATCAGGCGGACAAATACAGCCTCTGCACCATTCCGCGAACTTTTTCTTTACTATCCTGTCCTCTAAGGAATGGAAGGTAATAACTGCAAGGCGTCCTCCCACTCTCAGACTGAAGAATGCGTCCTCGAGTCCTTTTTCAAGGTGCTCAAATTCTCCGTTTACCGCTATTCTTATTGCCTGAAAGGTCTTTTTACAAGGGTTTTTTTCTCTTCTAGCCTTCTGAGGAACACTGTCTCTTATTATATCTGCAAGCTGTAATGTTGTTTCTATCGGAGAAGCCTCTCTTGCGATGACTATATTCGAGGCAATTCTTCTGGAGAATTTTTCTTCCCCGTACTCGAATATTATTCTTGCAAGCTCGGATTCAGAATAGGTATTCACAACATCAGCTGCGCTCATGCCCTCCTTGCTCATTCTCATATCAAGCGGAGCATCGGAGTGGTATGAAAAGCCTCTGCTTCCCTCGTCAAGCTGAAATGAAGATACACCAAGATCCATAAGGATACCATCAGCATAATCTATATCAAGTTCATCGAGGACCGCCCTTATCTCAGAGTAATTTCTGTGATACACCCTTGCATTGGGATAGACAGATAGACGTTCTGTCGCAACTGCGACTGCGTCAGGATCTCTGTCAAGAGCGATAAGTCTGCCTTTTTCATTTAATCTGGCAGCAATTGCAGAGGAGTGGCCTGCGCCTCCTGCGGTACCGTCAACATAGATACCGTCCGGACGTATATCAAGCCCATCCATACATTCCTCTAACATTACAGGTATGTGGCTGAATTCCATTAGATATTTCTCTCCTTAGTTCCGATGTATATCGGACACAAAGACAAAAACGTCTGATCACAGAACCAGATCAGCAAGCACATCGTTGATCTCATCCTGCGAAATATTGCTATTGAATTCTTCCCATCTGGACTTATTCCATATCTCAGCTCTTCTGTTTGCACCGATAACGACTACTTCGTCAGTTATACCTGCATGATCTCTGAGCTGCTGCGTGATAAAGATACGTCCCTGCTTATCTGGGACCTGCTTATCAGCACCTGCAAGAAGCTTACGTCTTATGTCGCTTCCCTTCTTGCCTGGTATGGAATTAAGAGTCTGACAATATTCCTGAAATGCCTCTGGCGAGTATACGGCGATATAGGCGTCATCATGTCCCTGGCAGAGGAAGAACTCTGCACCGAGTATTTCGCGCAACTTTGTCGGGAAGCTCATACGGCCCTTCTGATCTATGCTTGGATAATAAGTACCGCACAACAGATCTGCCATCGAACTTCGCCTCTCTTTCTTGCAAACTCTTAGGACTGTTTCACCCTAATTTGGAAAATTTCACTTCCAATCACCTTTTTTCACCCTAAACATATTTTACCATTATTCAGAGTTGAGGTCAAGATGGAGTTTTCTACAAGAGTTAACGCAATAATCCGCGATATTTTGTTGATTTTGTTCAAACATTAACCTAAAGCAGAACAAACGTTTTTGTCATTGTTAATTTATTTTGCTAAGTTTTTCACCTTTTTTCACCTTTTGGAGTATTTTTAAGGTTTTTTTCACCTCTCAGCTTCACCTTTCATCACCCAAAAGGAGAAATAAGCCTCCGGATACACTAAGGCTATGCCTCTTTTCTATCCAAAGACTTATTTCTTTTGTTCTGTAATACTGTATCTATATTGGCTTATAGCCATTTATCAATCATTTGTATATGTAAGATTGAATTTTGAGGATTTGAGTCCCAGAGTCAATGAAAACGGATAACCCTTTATCGTCTTCTGTCCGTCAATATTGACTTCTGTTACATAGCCTGTCTCCTCTGAATATACAGGCTGTATCCAGTTTGCAGGATCATCTGAGAGCGTGAGGTGGTAAGCCTTTTCAATCTTACTCTTTACCTCAGTAGCATCCATATATGTCACTGTTCCCCAGTGCGGATCAAACGCAGCATCATAATCACTGGGTACGCTTCTAAGATACGGACGGTCTTCATAGAATACCTCATAGCAGTTTGCCGAGCAACCACCGCTTGACGCAGAGAATACTGTAAGTGCATAACTGCCGTCGTAGAATAGAGCTTCGCCCAGAACCTCATTGCAGGCATCTATAACAATCTGTGGAGGATCAGGTTTAGCTCTAAGGTCGCTTGAGTCATCGTTATGATACTTCATAAAAGTATATACGGCAACTGCCTGAGCCTTGATTGCTTCATATGAGAAGCTTCCTCCGACCTCGCGATTTACGATTTCCGAGACCACTTTAAGAGTATCACCTGCGGGCTTGTGAGCTATTGTAAGCTCCTCCTCATCAGTCTCTCCTGTATTCATAAGCTCAGTACCCGGGTAGTAATGATACAGGATATCCTGGTATGTCCACCCTGCATATGCTGCATAGAAATTAGCACCATTCTGGCTCATTCCTACACCATGTCCCCAACCATATGTAACAAATGCAAACTGACCCGGCTTAGCTTCAAGAGTAGGATCAGGCTGTGAGGACGGAATATCTCCCACAGTAGCTCCAGAAGTTACAAGCTCTACCGCAGTTGGTATTTTAGATCGGCTTATCGCCGCATTCTTTGACAGAGTTGGAGTAGCTTTTCTAAGTGCATTCTTCTTCTTTACAACCGTCTCCTCAAGAGCCTTTCGCTCTTCCTCGGAAAGGTTAGCGTATGGATCAACAGGCTCGCCAACTTTTGCCATTTCAGGAGTAGCGAGCTCATAGCTGATAAGTGTAAGACTGGAATCGTAATCGCTGATGTCAGCTTTTTCCCAGTCAACTGGCGTATTCTGTTTCTCTTCCGCGTGTTCATCAAGTATTTCAGAAACAGCTTCCGTCAATTCGGACGTTGTATCAGTCACGTTAGTTTCGGTCACGGCGGAAGTAGTCTCAGCGTCGTTTGTACCGTCCTCCGCAATAGTGATCCCCGTAGAAGTCGAGAGCACCAGTGCTCCCGAAGTGACAGCTGCTGCTCTTTTAAGCATTGTCTGTACCTTCATAACGATCTCCTTTTATTATCTAGTAAAGAACTTACTGCTGTGGTTGTTCAGCTGCGGCTTGTTCGGCTGCGGCTTGTTCTGCCGCTTCCTTCTGAGCCTGGATAAAGGCTTCCGTATGCTGAATGGAGTTAAGGTCTCCTGCGACCTCCCCTTCTCGCAGTCTTCTTGCCACAACAAGGAATCTTGAATTATCCCAGTCTGCATAGCAAGTAGATAGCGTCAGCAGTTTATCACCATATTTTACATCTATTCCCGTATCAATGCCCCACGTGCGCTTGCAACAGTCGATATAGAAGTTGAACTCCTCTTCACTGTCGATTTCTTCCATATTCCAGTAATGAAAGTCTGTAGCATCGTAGGTGCCGCTCGTTACAAGATAAGCGAATATAACATAATCGTAATCCCTGTAATTGGAGCTGAGCTTTATAAACGGATACTGATTATAGAAATCAAAGCCTGCACGATATTTTCTCAATGAGCCCATCATAGTTCCGTCATACCAGCTATGACCATAGATGACCAAGTTCTCAGAGTGTTCAAGATCGTTGCTACCAAAAACGTCCCTGTAATCAGCATAGAGCGTTCCTCTGTCATAGTACTGTCTGAAAAGATCCTTTTCAAGATAGAACATATTTGGAGGCCATGCATCTGGTCCGTAGTACGGATCGTTTGCCGGTACCTCACCGGGATCATGTACGAAAGGATAATCCACCTGGGTACCGTCGATCTTGATATATCCCATAATATCCTTGTTAAGTCTCTTGAGAGACTTTGTTCTTTCGCTTACGCCTGTTTCTGACGGAACATACGTATATTTATCCGACAATTTTTCAGGCAGTTCGACTAGCGGCTCGGTAACAGCAGTAGTAAGCTGTACATTTACAGGAGTAGGAACTGCTTTTTTATCCTTGTTAAGCAAAACAGCAACGGTTCCAAGCCCTATCGCCGCTGCACAGGCGGCACAGGCAGAAATGATTTTAATAGCTTTGCTCATGCTTATCACTTTCCTCCCTTTGAACCGTAAGGAACAAATTCTGCATTAGGATCATAATGCTCGTTAGGATGATCCTGATAATAGATTGTCGGCCACTTTATGTTCGGATTTGGCTGACTGTTCTGAGTACCCTCGAGAGGATCTTCTCCGTCTCTTACTTGTCTTGCAAGTATCATAAGGCGGCCTCTTTCATCAGGGAAAATGACATTACAGGTAGAAAGTGTAAGCAACTGATCTCCATACTTGACGTCTACATCGTTGATGCGGATAGTTCTTTTCTTAGCCTCGTTGACGAAATCGTAAAAATCGTCCTCGCCGTCAAAATCGATATAATTCCAGCATTCAAACTTTGTATCTGTATCATCGTTAGCGTCGAGTATGAAAAAAGCAAATATCTTATACTGGTAGTTTTCGTAATTAGAACTGAGATTTATAATAGGATGAAGACCGTAATATTCCTCATTTCTGTAATAATACTTTAAGCATCCGAACATCTGGTCATCATACATATTGTGTCCATAAATCACAAGATTATCGGAATTTTTGCACTTTAGATAACCTTCTTCATCCACTTTATCAAATGAATTTCTGTAGTCGAGGAATAACTCTCCAGCTACGTTTTCAGTAAGGTCATACTTCATAGAAAGATACTTGGTATTGTCTTCAGCCTGTAAAACAGGATTATTCACACATGTGTCAGGTATACTGATTACTCCAACGATATCTGGATTTATCTCAAGGAGCTTTCGCGCCCCCTCAAGCAAAGTATACCTTTTTCTCTTATCTTCCTCTTTTTCCTTAACAGGAGGTGCTTTCTTTTCGGTTGCATTATCGTAAATCTCCATGATTTTCTCGGTCTTGTTCTTGCTTGACCACAGGTCATAGTAGTAATCGCCCACCATGTACCCGCAAACAACTATTGCAATAACCGAACACAGAAATACAACTTTTCTTATGCACTCGCCGACGCTGTCTCCCTTATGTGGAACAAGATCAATAAGTCGCTGTTTAAAGCTTTTTTTCTTCTTTTTCTTGTGTTTTTTCTTTTTTTCAGGTGACACAGCTTCTTCCGAAATATTTCCGAAAGATTTAGGAGCATACTCACTATGCTGTGCCTCATGTCTGCTACGCTCTGGCATTAATATTTTTTCGACAGTCGAATCATTTTCTGTAGCAGACTCTATTTTTGTATTCTGAACACTTTCTTCTCTTGCCGCTCTTACGATGTCTACGTTTGAAAGCACCTTTGTTGCTTCCTGTTCTTCGTCAGGCTTTATTGAAAAGATCTCTTCAAGGTCTTCTGCTTCTTCTGCCTCACCGGAAATCTCTGTAAAATCTTCAACCTTATCAGTGACCGTATCAGCAACTTCTGTAAAGTCGCCTGCGACCTCCTCCGCTATCTCTTTAAGTTCCTCGTGTGCGGGGGTCTCAAGTCCATCAAGCAGATCTGATATATCAGGTGAAGACTCTTCAGATGTCTTCTCCGCAGCTTTGGCAGCTTCTGCGGCCATTCTTTCAGCCCTTGCCTTTTCGTAAGCAATTGCAGCGTCGAGCTCTTCGATAATGTCTGCCGCAGTAGCCATTTTCTTTTCTTTGGCTCTTAATATGCGGTCAGATATGCTCTCAGTATGTTCTGTCTCATTTTTATTATCATAGGTCGTAGGAGCTACTTCCGCTTCACTATGAATCGACCTTCTGATTGCTTTAATTTTTTCAGCTCTGCGCTGAGCCTCTGAGCTTTCTTCATTGAATTTGTCGCTCATCAGTCTGTAATCTCCTCCATCAGCATTTTTTCGACAATTTCAAAGGCATAAGCAGCAGCGCATTTTCTTATATTCGCCCTGCTCATGTCGCTGAGCTTACATAGCTCCGGCAGTTCTACAAATTCTCTGCCGCAAATATCGAAACCGATATATACCGTTCCCACAGGAGTATCAGCAGTTCCGCCCGATGGACCTGCAATACCTGTAACGGAAACGCACACATCTGCCCCAGAGCGTTTTTTCAGCCCTCTGACCATACTCAATGCCGTCTGTTCACTCACAACACCGAAAGCCCGAATTGTTTCGGCAGGAACTCCCAGAAATTCGGTCTTGATCCGCTCAGAATAAGTACAAATTCCAAGCTCAAACACCGCAGACGCGCCCGATACTGATGTTATAAGCTCTGAAAGAAGTCCTCCTGTACAGCTCTCCGCTGTAGCAATAGTCAGACTTTTTCGTTCTAATAATTTTACAACATTTTCAACTGTTTTGTCAAGTTTATCGGTATCAGTTTCAGAAAATTTAACGCTTACCACTAAATCGCCGTCCTTGCTTTAGTTAATATCTCACAAAAATGATGTGATTAATTTGTGAAAAACTCAAAAATTTAATCTCCGTAATTGAAGGTCTTCATTACAGTTCCCTCAACTGCTTTCTGTATCAAGGGCTCGAAATCAAAACTATTCTGAGCTTTTTCCACATCACTGAGCATAGGTTTTACCTTTGGATGACGTGGAGTAAATACTGTACAGCAGTCCTCATATGGGAGCACTGATGTATCGAATGTATCTATTTTACGTGCAATTTCGATTATCTCAGTCTTGTCCATTCCTACACATGGACGGAAAACAGGTATACGGCACGCTGCATCCGTACATACCATAGCCGCCATTGTCTGACTGGCTACCTGTCCGACACTCTCACCAGTGATAAGTGCAAGGCAGTTGTCCTTTTCAGCAATACGCTGAGCTATCTCCATCATGAGCCTTCTCATGATAATAGTAAAGAACTCTTCAGGGCAATGATCCTTTATAGCTTCCTGTAGTTCAGTAAACGGAACACAGTAGAATGCGATACCACCACAGTAATCCGTGAGCTTCTGACAGAGCTGCTCTACCTTGAGCTGTGCGCGATCAGAAGTATATGGTGGGCTAACATAGTGAATTGCAGCAATATGAATTCCTCGTTTGGCCATCATATAGCCTGCAACCGGACTGTCAATACCTCCTGACAGCAGAAGCATTGCCTTGCCACTGCTTCCAACAGGAAGTCCGCCTGCACCCTTGATATTCTCAGCGTGTACGAAAGCATTCTCGTCACGTATCTCTACAGTTACAGTCACTTCCGGATTTTTAACATCAACGGAAAGATGAGGAAACTTATCCAGCAGCTTTCCACCGAGCTCCATACATATCTCAGGAGACTTCATCGGGAATGCCTTATCGGAGCGCTTTGCGTTGACTTTGAAGGTCTTTGCACAGCTCAGAACGTCCTCGAGGTAGTCATAGCTCTTATTGCAAATGTCCTCAAAGTCCTTTTCGCATACACAGGCGCGGCAGTATGTGGCGATACCGAATATCTTACCAACTCTGTCTGCTACCTCGCCAAGATCGATATTATCATCGAGTGGAGTTATATATGTCGTGGACTGAGCGCTGGTCATCTGAAAGTGACCAAGAGGTTTCAGTCTGCGCTTTATGTTCTTTATGAGCATATCCTCAAAGGTCTTTTTATTGAGACCTTTGAGTGCCATTTCTCCGTATTTAACAAGTATCAACTCTTTCATATCTTTTCTCCTATACTATTATATATATATAAGCTGTTATCCTCTAACCTTTTCTATGCCATCACTGAGAGCCTCGCAGAATATATCAATCTCCTCTTCAGTAGTTTCAGCAGTCATGCTGATACGCAGTGCGCTGTCTGCACGCTTATCTTTAATGCCGAACTGTCCGAGAACTCCGCTCTGCTGTCCTTTTGAACAGGCAGAACCGCTGGAAACATATATCTCTTTACTTTCAAGGAAGTGGAGCATTATCTCTGAACGCTTACCTTCTGCCGAAATATTTACAACATATGGTGAACCGTCTTCAGGAGAATTGATCACAACCACATCAATGCTGCCAAGCTTACCAAGAAGATACGCTTTCAGCATACTAACCTTCTCATATCGCTCTGTAATAGTTTGAGAAAACTTCTTTACAGCTGCTCCGAAAGCCGCTATCATAGGAACGCTCTCCGTACCGGAACGTATACCTTTTTCCTGCTTTCCACCAGTAATTACAGGAAGAACACGTACACCCTTTCTAATGTAAAGTGCTCCCACGCCTTTTCCACCATGTATCTTATGACCGCTCAGTGAAATAAGGTCTGCACAAAGGACATTCGCCTTAATGGGCAGCTTCATGAAAGCCTGAACGCAGTCCGTATGAGTGATAATATCAGGAAATTTGCGTTTTATCGCCGAAAAAGCCTCTTTAACAGGAAGAATGTATCCCGTTTCATTATTTATATACATCATACTTACGAGACAGGTATCGTCACCGCAGGCATTAACAAAATCAGCTGCATAATACCTTCCGTCTTCGCGTGGAGGAATCCTCACGATTTCAAATCCGTTTCTTTCAAGATCTGAAGCAGTTTCCTCAACAGAAGCATGTTCCACAGCTGAAATGATTATTTTTTTTCTTTTTCTGCCGTAAGCAGCTGATGCTCCACGGAGTGCAAGGTTGTTGCTCTCAGTAGCTCCAGAAGTAAAGTAAATATTCTCGCTTTCCACACCAATTGCAGAAGCTAAGGCTTTTCTAGTATCATCAACGAGAAGCTGCGCATTCAGTCCCACACGGTGAAGCGAAGAGGGATTGCCGTATTTTTCAGTCATAGCTTCCACAGCCGCCGCAACAGCTTCCGCGCATGGCTTGGTGGTCGCTGCATTGTCAAGGTAAACTTCCATTTCCGTTATCAATTCCTTTGTAATCAACATTCTTTTTATTATACCACATATGCTAAAAAAAAGCAACCGGTGTATAATAGCAAGAATGCTCCCTTTTAAGGGAGCATTCCGCATAATAAATATTTATTCACGACATAATCATAAAAATCTGCGCATTATATCGTAAACCAGAATAAGTACATAATCTGCAAAGTTTACCTTTCCGTCACAGTTTATATCTGCCGCAATTCTCTGAGCTTCTGTAAATCTGCCTGGATTTGTCATTAAAGCCAATAACAATACAACATCAGCTGTATTAATTTCTCCGTCACCATTTAAATCACCAATTGTGTAAACAGGTTCTTCTACTTCAATCTCATCAGTTAATTCAATATAACCATTTTCAGCATGGTCTTTAGCCCATTCACTCATGAAATATGTGCTATCATCAAATTCAATGTTACCAATAAAGTTTGTCCCCATAGAATCAAAATCAAACTCTATTTCAAATTTATCTCCGGATTTAACATTGGAGGGAAGCTTGAAATCAAGTGTCCACAGAACGCCGTCTCTACCAGCATTATCAAGACCTGCTGTACAAAGAGCAATCTCATGGTAAGGCTCATCAAACAGGGCTTGACCATATTCAAGCTCCTCACCTGCTGGTCCAATTTTAGCCTCTCCGTCAACAAGCTCAAGTCTTTCATCATATTTCACACAGAAACAAGTCATTGCATATTCTTTGTCTGCACCACTCACGCTGAGATCGACACTTACTACAGAACCTCCCTCTGGAGCAGCTTGAACCTTTGAAATTGATATCTGTGGCTTAACATATTCAGGCGCTTCAGTTGTTGTTATCGGAGCTGTAGTGGTAGTTGTTGTAGTTGTAGTCATAGTTGTTGTAGTCGTAGTTTTTGCTGTAGTAGTTGTTGTATCAAACGCATCACCAACTGCAATAGAACCTTGTTCAATGCCGTTTGTAAACACCCATGCTTCCATGAGTTTTCCAGCAGCATCGTTATCAACATTTGTAAAACAGTCACCTGACTCGTAATAAATAGAAACTGGATAGAGGTCTCCTACCTTAGCATCTGCAGGAATCTGGAAATCCATTATCCACAGAACACCGTCTCTGCCTACATCAGCATCAGCTGCAGTTGTTAAAAGTATTCCGTTATCTCCCACGCTTTCCTGTGTATAGCTTAATTTTTTTCCTGCAGGACCCTTTTCAGCATACTCATAATCTCTGTTAATAAGCTTAAGTCTTGAGTCATACTTGATATGGATTGATGTGTTGCAATATTTTTCATCAGCACCACTGACTGAAAGCTCAACCGAAACAACAGAGGCCGCTGTTCCTTGAACATTTGAAAGTGAAAGTGTAGGTTTGATTATTGAATCCTGCGGATCAACATCATTGAGTTCGTAAGCTTCACCTAATGCTCTTCCTGCAGCAATCGCTGGCAATGCAGATACACATGCAACAAGCTGAAGCGATAATAAAGCACTGCAAACTCGTTTGATAAGATTGTTCATAGTTCATTACTCCTTTTTAGTATTATTAATTATAAGGTACATCATTACAAAAGTAGCATGCCATAACATGTTACAAGATATACTGAATGAAATAAGCAATTCCGTTTATATTTTACCATAATCAGTAATTAAAGTCAACAAATATATCATAATTATATAGTATTTGCTTCGTCCATGCCAATGTAATCGAAAATATATTCGTTTTTTAGTTGCATTTCCGAACCGATTGTGTTATAATTCATATGTATATCTATTTTTAAAGGAGAAAACTGCTGTGAAAAGGAGCTTCATGAGACCGGGATGTACAAAAGACAAATACCTGATAGCATTCCTCATAGGCTTCGGAACTATGCTGTTCTCGCTACTTCCTATGATGCTGACAGAGCAAGGGTATTTTATATATTATGGTGATTATAACGCACAGCAGATACCATTTTACTGCCTAGCAAACACGACAGTACGTAGCGGTCAGTTTGGCTGGAACTGGCTCACCGACCTCGGCTCTGACTTTATGACATCTTATTCGTTCTATCTCTTTGGTAGTCCGTTTTTCTGGATCACAGCCCTTCTTCCAAGAAGTCTCATGCTGTATGCAATGCCAGTAATACTTGCCATAAAGCACGGAGTTGCATGCCTTACCGCCTACGCCTATATTCGCCGTTTTGTCCGAGGCTGCAATGCCGCTTTGACTGGGGCACTGCTTTATTCATTCTCTGGTTTTCAGATATACAACGTTTTTTTTAACCATTTTCAGGACGTTACCGCATTTTTTCCACTCATGTTAATAGCTCTGGAGGAGTGCGTGAACAACCAACGCAGAGGCACTTTTGCACTGATAACAGCGCTTATGGCATGTATAAACTATTATTTCTTTGCTGGTCAGGCAGTTTTTCTTGTTATTTACTGCCTCTGCCGATTCAAAAGTCCTGATTTTCACATAACATGGCGAAGATTTCTGCTACTTGTCCTCGAAGCCGTTCTTGGAACTCTCCTTGCTGCATTCATACTTCTCCCCTCTGCAATGGCTCTTATGGGAAATGACAGACTGAACGAGCGGCTTTACGGAACAGATATGATATCCTACGCCGACAGAACTTTGATTCCGTATATAATACAGAGTTTCTTCATGCCATGTAATCCTCCAGGATACCCAATCCTTTTCAGTCAAAACTACGAAATGTGGGCTTCAGTAGGAGGATATCTCCCATTATTCTCAATGACAGGCGTGATATCATTCATGCAGCTTAGAAAAAAACACTGGGCTGCAAAACTTACAGCGATTTGCATATTATTCTCATTTGTGCCTGTGCTGAACAGCTTGTTTCAGGCACTCAACTCATACTATTATGCGCGATGGTTCTATATGCCGATACTGATAATGGCAATGATGACTGCTCATACTCTTGACGATGAAGCCTCAGACGGTTTCATCGGTCTTAAAGCCAGTGCCATAATCCTTGCATTTTTTGCACTGGTAGGCATACTTCCGCGAAAACCGGAAAGCGGAGAAAAGCCAAAGCTCTTCTCAATGCCCGAGGATATCCCCTATTTCTGGATCACAATAGCAGTTGCGGCAGTTTTTCTAATCTGTGCATATCATATACTGCAAAGAAAGAAAAATGGCACGCTCAGCACAGCGTTCATGGTATTTGTAACATCTGCAGCATCCATAATATGTATATTTACCACAACTCTATATGCTGCAAGCAGTGTCAGCTCCGCTGAGCACTATATCGACTCATTCATAGATTATGAAGACGAGGTATATGAAGCTGTCGATAATAATAGCTTCTTCCGTACAGATACTGGATTCAACACTGAAAACGCTTCTATGATATGGGGGCTTCCATCTATAAGAGCCTTTCATAGTGTTGTTACCCCATCAATTATGGATTTTTACAGCTTTATCGGTATAAGACGTGATGTGGCTTCAAGGCCCTCCCTACACCACTATGGTCTGAGGGGTCTCCTCTCTGTAAAATATTTTTACAAGGAGAAATCCAGCAGAAACAGCTACAACAGTCTTGTTTCGGAGGTTCCATCCGTACAAGCAAGAAATGTCAGCAATGACCCGGAGGAAGAAGATATCAGCAACGTCATAATCCCTGACGAGCTAACTGGTTTTGAATATGCAGGAGAAACAGCAAATTTCGAGATATACCAAAACAAACTCTTCATCCCTATGGGATGGGCTTACGATTCATATATAACTCAGAAAGAAGCAAAACAAAAAAACGCTATTCAGCGCGAAGTCATCATGATAAAGTCACTTGTTCTCACCGACGAACAGGCAGAGAAATACAATGATATACTTACGAAGTTTGATTCTGAGTACTATCCAAGCATAAACCGCAAGACATATGAATTTTTCTGTCTTCAAAAGCAACAATGTTGCGCTGAGAGTTTCTCATACGACGAAAACAGCTTCCGCTCGATAATTAAACTCCAGCAACCGCAACTTGTCTTTTTCAGCGTTCCCTACAGCAGTGGTTGGAGTGCCGAGGTGAACGGCAGGAAAGTCGATATCGAACGCGTTAATGAGGGATTTATGGCTGTCAAGGCAGATTCAGGTAAGAATACCATTGTATTCCGATACAGAACGCCATACCTAATAGAGGGAATAATAATTAGCATCTGTGCAGCTATAGCACTTGCGCTTTTTCTCATTCTTTCCCGAAAAAAAGGCAGCGCAAACGATACATTTAGGTTTGGTCACTATTACAACTACACATCATGTGAGAAAATAAAGACTGCCCAGACGTACTGCGAAAGTCTTTTCAATAAAAAGGAGAAATGATAATGCATCTACAGGAAAAAACCATATCCAGCAACCTCATTTACGAGGGACCTATATTCACCATAACTCATGACAAGGCAGAGCTTGAAAACAGCAAGACAGCTGTCCGCGACGTACTTCACCATCACGGCGGGGTATGCGTGATACCCATAACCGAAAACAATGAGATTTTCCTTGTTAAACAGTTCCGATATCCGTTTCAAACTGTCACCCGTGAAGTTCCCGCAGGAAAGCTGGAAAAAGGTGAAGATCACAGAGAATGCGGAAAGCGTGAGCTTCTCGAAGAAACAGGCTATACCTGTTCCGAATATATCTATCTCGGTGAAATGTTGCCAACTCCTGCTTACAATACCGAAATAACTTATATGTATCTTGCAAAGGGACTGACTTTCAGCAGTCAGAATCTTGATCCTGACGAGTTTCTTGATGTTGAACGAATACCCTTATCAGAAGCTGTAAAGCAAGTCATGGACGGAACTATCCGCGATGGAAAGACTCAGATTGCAGTTCTAAAGGCTGCGCGTATTCTTGGAATATAACAAATAAGACCTGCAAAATGCAGGTCTGAATATCTTATTTGATCATGCAATCTCTTCTTTTTCTTCAGTCTCCATAACAGCAAGATGCCTATCATATGCTTCAAGTATGGTCTCCTCGAACAACTTTCTTGCAGAAGCCGATATAGGATGAACGATATCTCGGAAAACTCCGTTCTCATCCTTTCTGCTCGGCATTGCAACGAAAAGTCTCTCGTCGCCTTGTACCACCTTGATGTCATGTACTGCGAACATATCGTCGATAGTTACTGAAACTACCGCTCTAAGCCTGCCGTCAGACATGATCTTTCTGATTTTTACGTCTGTAATTTCCATAGTTTTCCTCCTTATTAGTCTTTGTAACTAACGGTACGCACACTGAAATAGTTTATATTTATAACATTAAATTTCAGTAGAAAGTAAACCTATAAACTATTATAACTCAGAATTCGTAAAAATGCAAGCATTTTATACGAAAAGTACGATAAAATAATATAACTATTATTTACGGTTAATGTCCTAAGCTTCTCAAAGAGCATTATTCGGGCCTGTTCCGTTATTATCATTATTCAAGAAAGGTGATTATTTTGGATATCAACATCTTAAAAGGCAAAAAACACATTCATTTCATTGGAATCGGAGGATCTGGAATGTACCCGTTGGCACAGATACTCCACTCACAGGGCTATTTTCTCACAGGTTCGGACAATAACGAGACCGAGACTCTCGATGCTGTAAGAAAAATGGGCATACCTGTTTTCATCGGTCAAAGAGCCGAGAATATTGAGGGAGCCGATCTTATAGTCCACACAGCCGCTATTATGGCTGACAATCCTGAGCTCATGGCTGCAAAAGCTAGTGGAGTTCCTGTACTTGAACGTGCCGATCTCCTTGGTATCGTAACGAGCTGGTATGACAACGCTATCTGCGTTTCCGGAACTCATGGCAAGACTTCCACTACCTCAATGATAACTCAGATACTATTTACCGCAGGTGTTGACCTTTCCGCGTATATTGGTGGCAAGCTTCCCTGTATAGGCGGAAGCGGAGTTGCCGGAAAAAGTGATATAATGGTCTGCGAATCATGCGAATTTGAAGATCATTTTCTTAAATTCTTCCCTGATATATCTGTTATATTGAATATAGACGCCGATCACCTTGACTACTTCGGTACTCTCGAAAACATCATAAAGTCATTCCATAAATTCAACGAAAACACATCAAAATGTATAATTGTCAATGGTTCTGACGAAAATTCAATGAAATCACTGGAAGGAATCACTGGCAAAGAAGTAATAACTTTCGGCAAGGACAACTCATGCGATTATTATCCAGAGAATGTAAAACATGAAAACGGACTTCTAACCACATATGATGCAATGTACAAGGGTGAAAAACTTGGTACTATAACTCTCCACGTTGCTGGAATACACAATGTATTGAATTCTCTTGCTGCTGTAGCTGCTTCGCGCTATGTTGGAGTTGATTTCAGTTTCATACAACAGGGACTTGAGGACTTCCGCGGAGCTAAACGCCGTTTTGAGAAACTTGGATACGAAAAGGGAATAACCGTTGTGGACGACTACGCTCATCACCCGACAGAACTTGAAGCTACACTTAATGCGGCTATGGAGATGAACTTCAGTCACGTATGGGCGGTTTTCCAACCATTCACTTTCTCACGCACAAAGCTGCTTCTTGATGACTTTGCAAGAGTGCTTCAAATACCAGACCATGCCGTACTCACCGACATTATGGGAAGCCGAGAGAAGAACACCTACGGCATCTTCACTCGTCACCTTGCCGAAAAGATACCTGATTGCATTTGGTTCCCACAGGACGAAAACGCAGAGTGGACAGACGAAAGAAAATATGCCAACTTTGAACAGATATGCGACTATGTATGCGAACACGCTCAATCAGGTGACCTTGTTATAACTCTCGGCTGTGGTGATGCCTACAAGATAGCAAAAATGATACTGGAAAAGCTTGCAAAGGAGTAAAAATATGCTGAAAGACAAAGAAATAGCTGTTTTCAACTATATTAAGTCACGTCTTAGCGACGGATTATCACCATCTGTTAGAGAGATAATGGACGCTATGGGATTCAAGTCTACATCCACAGCACACAGATATATTGAGACTCTTGTCCGTGAGGGATTTATCGAGAAAACAGGTAATCTTAACCGTACTCTCCGCCTTCCAAACAGTGGAACAACTTCTGTTCCCATTATGGGTACCATCACCGCCGGACAGCCTATCACTGCAATTCAGGATATCACCGGATATGTAGGCTTTGAAGCTCCCGGAGTCAATCCGCAGGAGTTGTTTGCCCTAAAAATACGCGGTGAGAGTATGATAAATGCTGGCATACTCGATGGTGATATTGTAATCGTAAAACGCGTGAGTTATGCTGAAAACGGGGATATCGTCGTTGCATTCATCGGTCATGAAGACGCTACAGTAAAGACCTTCTACAAAGAACGCGGTCATTACCGTTTGCAACCTGAAAATGATACTATGGAACCAATAATTGTAAATGAAGTTGAAATTCTCGGCAAAGTCATAGGCTTGAAAAGGTATTACTGATCAGTAAAAAAGCTGCTCAGCAGTTGAAAGATATGAGGTGAGAAAATAATGCTGAGGCCAGAAAATGAAACACTTTCATATAAAGGCGAGGATATACTGAATATCCTGAAAGAGATTGATTTTTTTCTCATATCGCTTCGTGATATTGGCAGATTTTACGCTGAAGACATTGATAAGAAAAGGCAGGAATACGAAAAAGAAACCACCGATTTTATCGACACTTTTAAAGTATGCGAACGACTTGCCTATATACGCTGCAAACTAACCGAGGCTTTCGACCGAACTCTAGGCAACGATGATATGGACGATATAGAACGCGCCTGCAGCAATATCAAATACTGGTCAAAACAATAATCGCATACTCTGAATGCCCTCCTATACTAATAATCAATTACTGACAACTAATCACTAAAAATTAATTTTTTTCAAAAAACACTTCCCTTTTTGAGAGAAATAGTGTATAATGTAGAGTGGTTAATAATACGCCATGGAAAGGACGATATAAATGCTTAATGAAGTTAAGGTCATAATATGTGGTAAGGAGTATAAGATAAAAACTGCCGAAGCTCCGAACTACGTTTATGCACTCGCAAGAGCCCTTGAGACAAAGATCAACGAAATTACTGCAGCAAGCGGTTCTTCACCTTATGCTGCTTCAATAATGGTCGCAATGGCTCTCCTCGACGACCTCAACAAGGCTAATCAGCGCCTTGACAATATCCGCGATCAGACTAAGGAGTACGTGGACGAGGCTGGCAGAACACGTATCGAGCGTGATGCTGCTCAGAAAGAGATTGAAGTGCTCAAGTCCAAGATAACACAGCTTGAAAATATGGTCAAGCTAAAGCAGCTCAGTGACAGCATTTGATGAATAAAGCCGAGATACTTGCTCCCGCAGGCAGCATGGAAACACTTCGTGCGGCTCTCAGGTCAGGCGCACATGCTGTGTACATAGGAGGAAAGCGCTATTCTGCACGGAACAGCGCTGCAAATTTCTCACTCAGCGAGATATATGAAGCAGCCACCCTAAGTCATAGATATGGTGCAAAGCTTTATCTTGCAGTAAATACAGTGATATCTGACGATGAAGCAGCCGATTTCTGCGAGTACATAAAAGCTACTGCACAGAATGGTGTTGACGCTTTCATAGTTCAGGACTGGGGCTGTGCCGAACTTATTCGACGCTGTGTACCTGATGCCGTACTTCACGGCTCTACGCAGATGTCAGTTCATACAGCCGAAGGCGCTTCTCTGCTTCGCAGTCTCGGATATACAAGAATAGTACCTGCACGCGAACTTGACAGGAAAACTATTTCCCGTATATGCAAAGTTGGTATCGAAACCGAGATATTCGTACACGGTGCACTGTGTATGTCAGTCTCGGGACAGTGTTACATGTCGGCAATGATAGGCTCGCGTTCTGCTAACCGCGGTTGCTGCGGCCAAGCCTGTCGGCTTCCGTTCTCTGCCATCGGCAATAAGAACAAAGCTGCACTTTCACTGAAAGATCTGTCACTTCTACCAAACGCCCGCGAGCTTGTGGATATGGGAGTTGATTCTTTCAAGATAGAGGGACGCATGAAACGCCCCGAATATGTGGCTTCCTCTGTACATGAGCTGAAAGCCTCCCTTGAAGGCAATCCCCCCGATATGAAGCTACTGCGCGGAGTGTTCTCACGAAGCGGCTTCACAGACGGATATTTTACAGGGAAAAGGCAAGACATGTTCGGAGTCCGTGAAAAGGACGATGTCATATCTGCCCAAGAGCTTATACCTATGATACATGAGCTTTACCGTTTTGAACGGAAAGCTTATATGATCGATTTTCAAACGGTCATAAAAGAGGGACAGCCTACAGTTATAACTGCAGAATGCAATGGTATAACTGTTTCTGCAATGGGAGAAGTACCCGAAAAGGCTTTGAATCGTCCCACAGATAGAGCAGTTCTTGAGAAGCAGCTATCAAAACTTGGAGACACTGTATTCAATTTTGGAAAGCTTACTGCAGATATCGATGATGGACTTATAGTCCCCGCGGGAAAGATCAATGAGCTTCGCCGTGAGATAACAGAAAAACTGACAACTGCAATTATTGCCGAAAACACACATAAATATACCATAACTGACTACGTTCCGCATATTGAATGCCCACGTAGCAGCAATACTGGCGTAGGTTTGAAACTACGTACATTCTGCCGTACTATCGAACAGGCAATCGCTGCCGCAGATCTGTCGGAACACATTATTGTTCCTATTGAACTGCTCGGTGATGATATACTCGGCAGCGTGGATATAAATAGAATTATTATTTCACCACCGCGCTTCATAGTCAATGAGGATGCTCTTGCGAATAAGCTCGAAGAGCTTAAAGCTAAAGGCTTTAACAGGTTATACTGCCATACCGCGGACTGTATAGCTATCGGCAGGAAACTTAGGTTTAAGCTGCACGGAAGTTTTACTCTCAACGTTTTCAACTCATACAGCGCAGAATACCTGCGTAATCTTGGCGTTGAAGACTGTGTTTTCTCTGTGGAGGCAACTCTCACTCAGTTAGCCAAAGTATGCACTGAGCTTCCGCTTGGAGCTGTCATATATGGCAAGCTTCCTCTCATGCTCACAAGGAACTGCCCTATCAGGAACGAAATCGGCTGCGACAAATGCACAAAAAAGCTGATTGATCGCACAGGCAGAGAACTCCCCGTCGTATGCTCGAAGGACTATGTGGAGATACTCAATGCTGACAGACTTTGTATGCTTGACAGGCTTGACGAAATACACGGTATAACATACGGCATCATCTACCTTTCAGACGAAGACTCCGACAGCACACGCGCTATTCTCAGCGGACACAAGCCGCAGGGAAACATTACCCGCGGACTTTACTACAGAGGTATATCAACATGAAACTCATCTTCAAAAAACTTGATCCACGTGCTGTTATCCCTTCACGTGCTACTCCCGGAAGCGCAGGCCTTGACCTATGTGCATGCCTTGAAGCCCCTGTGGTACTCGCTCCAGGTGAGATAAAAATGATTCCAATAGGTATCACGGCAGAGCCTGATTCAGACGATATTGCCCTTCTAATATACCCACGCTCCGGACTTTCCGCTAAGTATGGAGTCTCACTTGCAAACTGCGTTGGAGTGGTGGACAGCGATTATCGCGGCGCATGGTTCGTTCCCCTTATAAATCACGGAAAAGAGCCCTTTACCGTTGAACACGGAATGCGCGTAGCTCAGATGATTCCAACACGTATATTAATGCCCGAAATCGAGATAAGCGATGAGCTCTCTGAAACAGAGCGAGGTAACGGCGGATTCGGTTCATCGGGAATTAAATAAATCATATAAAACAAAAGATTGGAGATATTATTTATGAAAAAGACACTCTATTTTCTGCTTCTTTTTGTATGTGCCTGCATTCTCGGAGGAGTTATCGGAAATGTTTCATCAGGATCATTCGCATGGCTAGGCTATTCTAGAGGAATAAGCCTCTCTCCCAGCACCTTTTCAATGGAACTCTTCAGTATAACATTCGGCTTTACTTTCAATATAAATGTTGCACAGATAATCTGCATAATAATTGCTATTTATGCATATATCAAGACAGCCCCCAAAGTAGTTCCTGATAAATAATCGCTAATTATCGTCCTTTTCGACAGTTTTTTACCGCCTTCGGGTTCGTTAGTTTCCGTATTGTACCAAAATTTGCATACATGGGAATTTCTCGGAGAAAAATCTTGTACATATTTCCCGTTGGTGATATAATATAATATGTGTATATAAAGAATCATTGCATTTAAGGAGCTGCAAAATGTTTACAAAAGATATTGGCATTGACCTCGGCACTGCTAATACTCTCGTATATATGAGAGGAAAGGGTATAATAATAAGAGAGCCCTCAGTCGTTGCCGTAAATACCAGAACGGACAAATGCCGCTATGTCGGTAAGGAGGCAAAGGACGTCATCGGACGTACTCCAGGCTCGATAGTCGCTGTGAGACCTCTTAAGGATGGCGTAATCGCCGATTTCGACATTGCAACCACCATGCTTCAGGAATTTATAAAAAAAGCTCTGAAGGGTACCTTTTTCACAAAGGCAAACGTTATAATCTGTATTCCATCGGGCGTTACTGCAGTTGAAAGACGTGCAGTCCGCGAATCCTGCAAAAAGGCAGGTGCAAACAACGTCCTTATAATTGAAGAACCTATGGCTGCTGCTATCGGCGCAGGTCTCCCTACTAATGAAGCAGCTGGCAGCATGATAGTTGATATCGGCGGCGGTACTAGCGAAGTTGCTGTTATATCAATGGGAGGCATAGTTGCTTCACGTTCAGTAAGATGTGCAGGCGACGAATTTGATGCCGCTATTATAAACTATATCAAGAAAAAATATAATCTTCTTATCGGTGAGAGAACTGCCGAAAATATCAAACTTGATATTGGCTCAGCTTTCCCGAGCGAAAAGGAAGAATCACAGGAAATAAAAGGAAGAAATCTTCTCAACGGACTTCCCGAGAACGTTACAGTCACTTCTGCAGAAATACGTGACGCTCTTGTTGAACCACTTTCTAGAGTTATTGACGCCATAAAGTCTACTCTTGAAGAAACTCCACCTGAGCTTTCTGCTGATATCATAGACCATGGTATCACGCTTGCAGGCGGTGGAGCATTGCTTCGCGGACTGGACAAGCTTATAAACCGCGAAACTGGTATGCCTGTTTATATTGCAGAATTTCCCCTTGACTGCGTTGCAGAGGGAACAGGCAAGATACTTGAGAATATCAACGATTATCAGGACGCTCTCACAGAAAACGTCAAGTATTATTAAAGGGGGAGCTCCATGCGCGATTTCATAAAAAGCACCAGATTCAAGATCCTGCTTGCTTTTCTCGCCTTTCTCGTCGGAATAATGGTCTATGCCGTTACTAAAGGCGGCTATTCCGTTTCTGGAGCTTCCTTTATCAATACTCTCACAAAACCTTTCCGCGCTGCTTCAAACGGTATTAGTATGAAAATGGAACATACCGTGGATAAGCTCAAAAATGCGGACAGTTATTTCGAAGAAAACGAAAAGCTCAGAAAACAGATTGGTGAGCTCAACGCTCAGCTCACAGAATACGACGCTATTAAGGCTGAAGTGGAAGAACTGAGAAAATTCGTTACCATTAAACAGGATCACGAGGATTACCAACTCTCTCAACCCTGCAAGGTATTGGGCTATGTTACAAACGACCCCTTCAAGTCTTTTACTATCGACAAAGGCTCGGCAGATGGCATTCTCACCTACTGCCCCGTTGTTACATCTGAAGGACTTGTAGGTATAACAGTTGAGGTGTCGAAACACATTTCCACGGTGAGAACTATTCTCTCTCCTGATCTTTCTGTAGCTGCCGTTGCTTCAGCTTCAAATGCTGATCAGGGCATAATTGAGGGCAATGTGCTTTCATCTGAGAGCGGTCATACCAAACTCATACACGTTCCGAAAAAGAACAAGCTCAAACGCGGAGATCTTATGATAACCGCAGGCTCCAGCGGTATATTTCCCAAGGATTATCCAATCGGCACAATCATAGAAACCGGTTTCGATTCAAATGGCCTTTCCGTATGCGCTGAAATACAGCCATGCGTTGACGTTTCTCGTTTAACATCTGTTATCGTTATTACAGATTTCAGCGGCAAGAATCAGGAAGAAGAAGAGGCAACCGAAGATGAGGATTAAAACTACCCATCAGCAGAATATACTCCGTATTAAGACCACTCTTCGATGGATCGTGTATTATCTGCTTATTTTCCTGAGCTTCATCTTAATGACATCTGGCACTCTTTATAAACCGATACTCCTTGTTCCGCTTGCTATTGGCATTGCCATAAACAACAATATATACGGTGCGGCGGTGACTGGTGCGATGTGCGGCTTTCTTATTGATATAAGCTGCAGTAAACTTTTTGGGTACAATGCAGTAATACTTGCTTTTTTCTGTATTGCCGCCAATCTCGTTTTCGAGCTTTACCTTAGAAACCGATTTATCAACTTTATGATAATAACTACCGTTGTTTCATACATACAGTGCAGACTGGACTACAAGTTCTACTATCAGATGTGGGGCTATGAAAATGTGAGCCGTATATTCGTAAAGGTTTCACTTAGAGTTTGGATCTACACTGTTATATCAGCTGTCTTTATATATCTTGTGCTGAATCTCGTGAATCGTTTGCTCATGCCAAAGGAACATTTGACCATTGAGGAAGCTATGAACACAAACATTCAGCCTGAAAACAGAAGATGAAAAATTCAGACCGCACCGCAGGTGCGGTCATAATCATAAAGGAGGCAGACCCTTGAAAGGATTTGCGGAAAATCTCAAATCTATCATTATAATATTGCTAGTCGTTTCACTTTCGCTTCTAAGCTCCCTGAGACTTATGAAAATACAGGTCATGGGTGACGCAACTATTGAAACTCCCCTGCAGTATGAACCAGGAACCCTTACCTACAAGAAGGGCATAAAGGCTACCAGAGGAGAAATAATCGACTTCAACGGCAACACTATCGTTACCAATGATGCACGTACAGACATTGTATTGCAAATGGCTTTCTTCCCTACCGATTTTGCTGAAGGAAATAAGGTGCTTCTGGGAATTTACAAAGCCCTTGACGAGCACGGCTATAAATTCGAAGAAAGCATCCCTGTTTCCTTTGAGAAGCCTTATTATTTCAAAAAAAGCGACGTTTCCGAACTTATTTCCGACCTTAATCTGAACATTTATGCTACTGCAGATAACTGCATAGATAAACTTATATCAGATTATGAGATATCTGACGAGTATACAGCTGAGGAAAAACGTATCATCGCAGGTATGCGCTATCAGATGATAGACAAGGACTTCTCTTATAGCAACGACCTTCTCCTTGCTAAAAACGTGGATCAGAAAACTGTTGTTGAGCTCAAGGAACTCAGCAATTTATACCGCGGTATTGAAGCTGTTGATGCTTCCGAAAGAATGATAGTCCGTGGTGATATCCTACCACATGAGATAGGCACTGTAGGTCCTATCTATGCTGAGGAATACGACGAACTAAAATCAAAGGGCTACAGCTACAACGATACCCTAGGAAAAAGCGGCATCGAATCCGCTATGGAGACACCTCTTAGAGGTCTCAATGGTGAGGCACAAATAGCTGTAAAGGATGGGGTTGTACGAGATGTCAAAACTATAGCTGAAGCTACCTCAGGTGAAACCGTAAAGCTCACTGTAGACGGAGCATTCCAGCTGAAATTACAAGATATCCTCGATAACTTCCTAACCTATACATTTCCAGCAATAAACCCAATGCCAAGCCTTCTTAAGGGAAATGCGGAGCCGTATGTGTACTTGACGCAAAAACAGGTGCAGTTAAGGGCATGGCTACAGCACCGACATATAACCTCAAGGATTACGTTGAAAATTATGAATATTTTTTACAGGCAGAAGATTCTCCGCTTGTAAACCGCTGTACCTACGGTCTGTACCGTCCAGGTTCGACCTTCAAGACTATCACTGCTACAGCAGGTCTTAACGAAGGTATTGTAACAGGTGGAACTCCTCTTTTCTGCGGTCATGACTATTGGTTCTATGGGGGACATTACTCCTGTACGGGCACTCACGGAAATATCACTATGCGCCATGCTATCGAAGTATCCTGCAACTGCTACTTCTATGAGTTGTCACGTCTGCTCGGTATTGACAATATCACAAAATACGCAAAAATGTACGGACTCGGATCTCATACCGGCATTGAAACAGGCGATGCAGAGGGTTATCTATGTAACCCTGAGACATTTGAAGAACATGGTCAGGAATGGGTTATCGGCTGCGTTATACAGGCAGGTATCGGTAACCAGGACTGCGGTATGACTCCCCTGCAAATGGCTGTAGCCGCAAGCACTATCGGTAACCGCGGCGTAAGATATCAGCCATATATCGTTGACAGCTACTATTCCTATGGTTCACGTCAACTTATCAAAAAGACTGAACCTGTTGTCGCTAATCAGATTGAGCTGACCACTCCTGACGTTTATGACTATATCGTAGGCGGTATGATTGACGCTTCACGTAGTATGCCTGCAAAGTATTCACTTACAAACCTTGGTTTCGATGTTGCCATAAAAACAGGTACTCCACAGGTCGGTGAAAACATTCTTGATCAAAATTCCTTCTTCATAGGATTTGCTCCAGCAGACGATCCTGAGATAGCATTTGCAGGCGTTGTAGAGCATGGTGAATACTCAAAATATATGATAAGGGATATTCTCCTTGCTTATCAGGAGTGCTATGGACTTAACGGCGTTGGTCCCACAAAACCCAAACTTCCTGATGAAGTACGTCCAGTACTTACAACAACAACTACTACTTCATCTACGACGTCTATAACTACCGAAACTACTGTAACATCAGTAGCTACACAACAACAGCCTGAACCAGAAACATCAACTGCATATCAGCAGCCATGGACTCAACCCACAGAGCCGATAACTCAGGCAACCGAACCTTGGACAGTACCGGTTGCTACTATGCCGCCAGCTTCTTCAACAGATACAAGCGGCTTATCTCCTGAAATTTCGCAGGAGCCTGACAATAACTGATAGATAAGGGTGTGACTTGTTCACACCCTTTTTGTATAAGTAATAAGTTCTTTTTACTGTATATTCATATTATCCGTTGTTTTAGTAATCTAAGAAACGAATAACTAGCTTAATACTGTAATGATTAATACGAATAATGCGTATAAAATACGCTAATTTGTCAATAATATGGTCGGAGGTGTTAGTGTGAAGAAAAACGAACTGACCGACAAGTACTACGGAAAAGGCTCCAAAGGCTTCTATGCCGCGCTAGTAATAAGTGCCGTTATGATAGGAGCTGCGTGCCTTTTCGCTCATAAGCAGGGTGACAGAATATCTCAGGTAAAGCCTTCTACTGAAAAAAACAATATTGTGCATGAAGCTCCCGTTGACAGGCACGTTACAAACATACCCAAAACTACCGCTTCTCATGCATATACCGCAACAACTGCAATTACTGCTCCAAGGATAACAGAAATACCATCTCATACCATGCCTGCTGCAGAAATAACCGTTAACGCTCCCTTTAGCGAAAACAGCTTTGAAGAACAGGTACAAACCGTAGCTGCAGACCTTTCGGGAGCTGTAGCACCACTAGCTGATATGAGTTCCGTTCTCGTTGATTTCAGCAACGGTGAGCTTGTGAAAAATGCTACCACAGGCACATGGCAGACCCACAACGGCACTGATATCGCTGCGGAAGTTGGGACGGAGATTTACGTTATTGCAGACGGTGAAGTAAAAAACGTCATCAACGATCCGCTTTGGGGTGTTTCAGTAACAGTAGATCATAATAACGGTTATATCTCTAAATACTGCGGTCTCGGAGCTGATCTTGCTGTCCAACAAGGTGATAAGGTAGAACGCGGCAGCTTAATCGGTTGCGTTGGTGAAACTGCGGACATCGAAAGCAATATCGCTCCCCACCTGCATATTGAGCTCACCCAAAATGGACAATTCATTGATCCTATAAGTATTATTAATATGCAATAATCAGCAAGACACTTCCGAGAAAAAGTTCGGAAGTGTCTTTTTCTTGACACTATCTGATTTTTGTGATAAAATAACACTTATTAATACTTATGGAGGAATCATTATGAATGCACTTGTTATCAATTGCTGCCCTGTAAGAAATGGAGCTACCGCAGAGATTGTCAGTATTATTTATCATGAGCTTAATGCCACCTTTCAGGCAAAGGCTGTATGTATAAGTGACTATTCCTTCGGCTTCTGCAATGGTTGCAGAAGCTGCCACAAGGCTGCTGAATGTGTGCAGAATGATGACTTCGGCAATATCATCGCGGAATTTGAAAACACTGATATCATAGTATGCGTCGCCCCATCCTACTGGGCGGATGTTCCTGCACAGTTCAAAGCGTTTATCGACAGATGTACGCCATGGTGCAATACACATGAACCTCACGCAAGATTAAAAAGCGGTAAAAAAGGCTATTCCGTAGCCCTGCGTACCGGTCCGAATATGAAGGAATGTGAAAAAATAATCGGAACTATCGAGCACTTCTACGGCCATATGGAGATAGAATGCTGCGGTCATCTTGGACTTTGCTCCGTAGAGTATAAAGAAGATGTAAACAGACATAGAGCTGAAATAATCGCATTTTGTAACCAAATAAAAAAAATATCAAAAGGTACCCTGCTTTACCTCAAACCAGCAAACACTAATGACATCGAAAAGGAATTCCTTTTCGTTCGTGATATTCCAGTTGACGAAAATGGGTATATTAATGAATATTACGGCATCAGCCGAAAAGACTTTGACAATGCACTCGATACTATCATAGCAAACTCAAGAGGAGAAAAGCTTCCTGAGGGATATGTCCCTATGACATCTTATTTTCTATGGAACAACGATACTATTGTCGGAAAACTCGATCTTCGACAATATCTCTGTGAATCACTCATAAATGGTGCAGGTCATATCGGGTTTTATATTTCTCCTGAATACCGCGGAAAGGGTTTCGGCACAGAAGGCCTCAAACTTATTATAGATATCGCACGTAATGTAGTTCCCGAGGAAGAGATATACTTGAGAGTCAATAAGAACAATCCCGCCTCTCTCAAGGCTATGCTGAAAAACAATGGATATATCCATCATGAGGACAATGAATCCTATTTTGTTCGCATTAAGAAATGAAAAAAGCCGGTGTCACAATTTGGACATCGGCTTCTTTTATGTATATATTATTCGTATCTTAGTGCCTCAATAGGATCGAGCTTTGCAGCTTTTCCTGCAGGGTAGCTTCCGAAGAATACTCCGATAAGCATTGAAAATCCCAGTGACAACAGTATCGCGTTTATCGATGGCTGCACAGAAAGAGCAACAAAGTCCTGATACTCTGGCATCTGCCCCAAAGCGTATTTTGCAACATAGCCTATAAGGTAACCATTGAATATTCCTAAAAGCACACCTATTATTCCGCCTATGAGGCATAGAATAATAGCTTCAACTATGAACTGAGTCTTTATATGGCGCTTTTTAGCGCCGAGTGCCTTTCTTACACCTATTTCACGAGTTCTTTCGGTAATACTAACCAACATGATATTCATAACTCCGATACCGCCTACAAGAAGCGATATAGCAGCGATAATAGATATTACCAGCGTAACGATATTCAGAACCTTGTTTACTATACCAAGCTCATTCTGGGGATCATAAATCTCTATTCCCCAGTACTTGTTATTCTTGTACTTTTCCTTGAAGAATTTTGTGACGTCACTTATCGCCTGCTCTCTGTCTACCGACATATCATTCAAAACAAATGTCATATACCAGTCGCGTCCATTATCAATGAGCGAGTGTGATATCTTTTTAGCGGTGCTGAAGGGGATCATCACGGGCGTTTCTCTGTCCATAAAATTTGATGTTGACTGCTGATACTTTTCATATATCTTTGGATATTTGTAAACTCCAACGATAGTAAAATCGGTATCGCATACACCCTTAATGTCGACACTTATGTCACTTCCCACAGCATTTGCGTCATCATAACCAAAATACTGCTTTACAAAAACATCAGAAACCACTATTGCGTGTTTTTTTCCGTTGTTGTCGTCATCACTTATAGTTCTTCCCCTAAGTATCTTACTAAGGGTATCTGCTTTCATATATCCCTCTGTTACGCCATTTATAGTAACTTTGAGCTTGTCACCTTTCTTGTTCTTGACATTTCCGTTACCAAGATCGGTAGAGCGACTCACAAGGTATCTGCCTGGATACAGCGACTCAAGCTCATTGAGCATATCATCACTTATGTAATCGTCTTCCGTCATTGGTCTGTACATGGTCACACCGTCTTCATCCTGATTTTCATCATACTTAAAGCGATACTCCACGTCAAAAGTCTGTCCACCAAGCTTATTGAAAGAATTGGAAAGAGTTTTTTTCAATGAATTTCCGAGAGTTGTAATAGTTATTACTGCGCTTATACCTATGATTATACCAAGCATGGTAAGAATGGCTCTCATTTTATTTGACTTGAGAGAAGCTATGGCAAGGCGAATATTTTCAAAGAAGAACACTTTGGTCACCCGCCTTTCTTGTATCTGATACGATTCTTCCGTCTTTCAACGTAATTATCCTGTCAGTTTCAGAAGCAAGCTCCTTGCTATGAGTGATAAGGACTATCGTCTTATGCTCCTCCTTATGAAGCTTATGGAAAATATCCATTACCATATGTCCCGTTACGGAATCAAGGGCACCAGTAGGCTCGTCCGCTAGTATTATGGAAGGTGAATTTGCTAGGGCTCTCGCTATAGCTATTCTCTGCTTCTGACCACCAGAAAGCTCATTAGGATTATGAGTAGCTCTGTCACTCATTTCCACCATATCCAACAGCTTTTCCGCGCGCTTTCTACGCTCTCTCTTACCTATTCCCGCATATAACATGGGAAGCTCCACATTTTCTATGGCGTTTGTACGCGAAACAAGATTGAAGTTCTGAAAAACGAAGCCTATCTCCTTATTTCTGATAGCACTGAGTTCGGAATCGTTGAGCTGTGCTACATCTATGCCGTTAAGCATATATATTCCCTCAGTAGGACGGTCAAGAGCTCCGATAATGTTCATAAGAGTACTTTTTCCTGAACCTGAAGGACCTACTATGGACGCAAACTCTCCATCGTGTATTTTGAAGTTGAGTCCATGGAGTATCTCAAGCTCGTTGGGCATTCCGATGTAGAACTTCTTTATTATCCCATGCATAGAGATGATTGTTTTCATCGGCATTACTCCTCAGGAACACTGAGCGGAATAAGGTCGCCCTCTGATACGCCCATAGGATCAGTAAGAACAATATCTCCATCGTCAATATCCCCGGATATGATCTCTGTATAGAAATCTCCCTCAAAGCCCTTTGATACCTTTCGCTTTGAAATAGAATACATGTCATTCTCCTGAGGAATTGCCACATAGATGAAATAACCTTCGTTCTCTCCTCCACGGATAGCGTTATATGGAACACTTAACACGTTATCTCGCCTGTCAAGTATAATCTTCACGCTCGCCGACATTCCTATGAGGAGTCCGCTGTCCTTTTCTTCTACGCTTACTTCCACAGTATATCCGCCAGTATCATACTTAGCCTGACCAGAGGAGATTATTTTCTCAATACGCTTTACCCTACCCTTGATTATCCTGTCTTCAGTAGCGCTTGTTTTAATTTCAGCTTCCATGCCCTCGTTTACTTTGAGGATATCAGCCTCGCTGACTTTACCTGAAACGATAAGATCAGTAGTATTCTCGATAGTCATGATATTGCCAGACTCTGGAACGCTTCCCTCGGAAATATTGAGTTCTGTAACGACTCCGTCTCTTTCAGCAATCACTGTACACTTCTCTATCTTCTCTCGAAGCTCCTCCAGCTGGCTGTCATCGGAGTCGTCATCCAAAGAGTACTTCTCATCGTCGAGAGCATCCTGAGCCGACTGCAATAATTCGTCGCCCTTTTCAACTGCCGCACTATAAGCTTCGTTTGCAGCGCTGACAGCAGAATCAAGATCTGGAAGGCTGCTCTCCAAAGCATTAAGATTCTTTTCGGCAAGGGCACACTCCTTGGAAAGGTCGTCTAACACCTGTCTTTTATATTCCTTGTCATGAGCGCCGTCCTCGGTATTTGCCCATGCGTTATATGCATCAATCTGTCTGCCGTAAAGATCGTTGTATTCATCTATCATTCTGTTGAATTCCTCATAGGCGCTGTCACGCTTTGAAACAGCTGTATTATATGCTGACTGTGCCTTTGATATCATCGTCTCCCGCTCGGACTTTGCCTTATCATAGTTTCTTACGATAAGGTCATGACTGTGTTGTGAAGCTCCCTGCACCTTTTCACTGTTCTTCACCATTTTATCGTATTTTTCCTTAAGCTTCTTGCTGTCAAATTCGCAGAGTATGTCACCAGCCTTGACACTGTCACCCACCTTTACGTTAAGCTTGCTTACCTTAAGCGTAGGATCAGTTGCTGTTACCATAAGCTTGTCGCTGCTGGAAATCTGTCCAGAAAAGCTTGAATAACTCGTAAGATCCTGACGCTTTACGAAACCGCAGGTATCAGAGCGGGTAATAATACTCTGTGTAGCTCCGCGAATTGCGCTTCTCACAAACAATACTATACCGCAGATTATTAAGAGTATAATAAGCAGTATCACGATACGTTTTACTATTTTCTTACCTTTGCTCATTTTGTTATCTCCTCCTCCGAGAGACGTTATTTTTATATTTATAATCATAACATATTTCGACAATAAGGTCAATATTTTTTCCGCTTTTAACCATAAAAGACACAAAAAGAATACAAAGAGAGCGATAAGACATTGCTTATCGCTCTCTTTGAAAATTATGCATGAAGAAGAAATTTCCTTAATTCCTCGATAGGTATGGGCTTTGAGTACTTGTAGCCTTGCAAATACTGCGCCATCATAAGCTTGCAACGTATTTCGTCGTGCTCTGTCTCGACACCCTCAAAAAGTATTGAATACTTAAGGTCATGAAACATATTGGCAAAGGTCTTTACCATGTACTGTGATGAAGCATTTTTCAATGATTCAATCAACAGTGAACGATCAAACTTTATTATATCGAATGGAATTTCCATGATACGTTCAAAATTTGAATAACCTGTTCCGAAATCATCAAGATAAAACTTTATTCCCAACTCCTGAAGCTGAATAACACGCTGCTTCATAAGATTAAAGTCCGCATCACTTCGGCTCTCGGTTATCTCAACAGCTATTTTTCCATAATCAATACTATTGTTCTCTATTATGCTCTTGACCTCGTCACAAAATGAATCGTATCTTAAGTCAATAGCCGAAAAGTTAACGGAAATACGCTTTACAATATACCCCTCGTCAAGTAAGCCACGCAACGCGAAACATGTTTTATTAAGAATTATCATACTCAGATTATGTATGAGGTTGTACTGCTCCGCCAGAGGTATGAACTGATCTGGGAATACCATTCCCGTTTTATCCAGCTTCAGTCTCATGAGTGCCTCCGCTGTATCGTACTGTCCTGTGTTTAGATTATAAACAGGCTGACAGTAAACGAGAACACGACGGTCGAACAAATCTTTTTTAGACGCGATATCCTCAAGCTCACCGAGAATATAGTGCTTGTCGTAGTAATCCTTTATATCATCAGAAGTGACACGCTCTATGGAATTGAATTGCATTTTCATATCAGTGTAATCAATGATATTATGATAATCGTTGACATTGATAACGCTGTCGGATGATTCCATAATGATTATTTTATAGTCAATATTGAATTTTGTGTAGCTCTTCTTGAAATCTTCAAGCATTTTAATGACTGTTTTGTCTGCTTCATTGTTTTTTTGCTTAACTATCGTCATTGCGAAGCTGTCGTTAGGGAAACTGTATAGTATCGCCTTTTTAACATTATTGCGACAGAAATCGTAAAATTCTGTTCTCAGTTCAGGAGATTTCGTTATCTTTGAGGAAAAGCCAGGCATATGACAGGTCATAATGACAAGTTTATTTCCCTTTGCAAGGTTTTCCTTTACCTCATTCGTAAAATATTCTCCCGATATTGCTCCCGTATCAACATCGAAAGGATTTGAATGAAATAAGAAAATAATGCTGATAATAGGAAGGAAACAGCATATTGAGGTATAGGATATCTGATTATAGTACGACTGAATCACAATCAGCAAATTGGAAATCACAAGAACACTGACAATTCCTGTAAAAACTTTCATAAGCAGTCTTTTCCTGTATTTTATCAACAGATAAATAATGTTTATCATAAATACAAGGTACATTACCTCAAATAAGTCAAGTCCCTCAATAAAAGTACCATTATTATCAATATAGAAACCAAATCTAAAATATGATGCAATAACGTCTAACAGTACTAAAGCACTAATAGATACAATAATTAAAAAACGAGTCTTTTTCTTATCCTTTGAGGTAATCCATAACGATCCCTGTAAATACCTGATATAAAATATCATTATAAACATGAACAGGACATGATGGACAAGCCTGATTATGTATATGAGTGGAAGATTCAGTGTCTGCTTTTGGAGCTGAGTCTGGAAAATAATATTAGCAGATGAAGAAACAAATGCAAAAAAAAGTATATGCATTATAATGAAAAATCCGTTCTTATATTTTCCAACGAAAGTCTGTTTAATCAATATCCCCATAATAATGCATAAGGATAACACTATAATATCGCCTACAGGCATATATGTGCCGAGATATAAGTCAGTATTCACAAACATATTTTCACCCCCCTGTGAAAAAAGGTTGAACATACTCTCAATTGTTATAGCACATTTATATTATAACATTTTTCACCAAAAATGTCAACCAAAAACAACTAAATTGATAAATATGCTGTTATAGTTGATATACTGGCTTATATTGGTTATATCATTGCATAATACGCATACTTTTTCCGCCACTAAAAATAGTAGTTTCTTAACTAATCTCTCCATTTTTAAAAATTTTCATCATTTCATTGGTCAAACTATGCTCATATGGCTGAAGCT
>JAFZYX010000119.1 GCA_017616055.1 Ruminococcus sp. | reverse complement strand
GTTATTCTTTGTCAGCACAGCATTTATCTTCAATTTCCTGACCGTCAAGGGTCTGGAGAAGAGACGCTGGAGCTGAGATATGTGAAAGGAAGGTTTTGATACAGATGAGTAAAAAAGATCTCGATGAAAAGAAGATTGATGAGGCTGTTGAGGCTGCCGGAGAGATCGAGGAAGCAGCTGAGGGAAAAATCAGTAAATGGAACAGCAGAAGAATAAAATACGGCTCGATGTTCTACATCATCATCATTCTTGTTATAGCAATAGTAGTGGTTATCAATGTCATGGCAAATATGCTGGCAAAGAAATCGCCGCTCAAGATTGACATTTCTCCTGATAACAGATATGATATCTCCGAGGAGTCAATAAATGTACTGAAAGCTCTCAATAAGGACGTTGACATAACAGTTACCTCGACAAGGGACTATTTTGATTCGCTAAGTGCCTACAGAGAGAATTATTACGCTCAGAATTACGGCGTTCCTTCTGATATTCCTTATGAGATGATACCAGAGATACTTGATAAGTACTCGATATATGCACAGCAGGGCAGCGGAAGTATCAATGTTAAATACGTAAATATGGACGTTGATCCGGATATTATCAATAAATACAAGGAAATCTATAATGGCGATATCGGTAGCGGCAGCATTATTGTTAGTTCGGGCGACAGAGTAAGAGTTATCTCACCGACTGAGGTAACAGATATGCTAGCTTATGATGAAAACGCATTAAGGAATCAGGAACTCATATTCAATTTTGCAGGTGAAAGCATGATAACAGCTGCTATCAAAGGTGTAACAGATGATAACCTTGTTAGAGTTGCTTTTGCAAATACAATGAACGGTGCTTCTCTATATGATGCCCAGTTCTATCAGAATGCGGCAGTTACCTTTGAAAAGGAACTTCTCACCAAAAACGGTTATGACTGTACCGATATTGATATTGCAACTGATGAATTATCCCCAGAAGACTACGATTTGGTAGTAGTTTTTGCTCCTTCAGTTGATTTTACCGAGGATATTATACAGAAGCTCAATGATTTCCTGTATAATGGTGGAAAGTACGGAAAAAACATGATATATACTCCTGATCTTAGCAAGTCTGGTCTTTCAAATATCGATGGATTGCTTGCTGACTGGAGCATAAAGGTTGAGAACAACTATATTTTCGATGAAGAAAACGCAATTCTCAGAAACGATCTTATCAAGGTTGAGATAAATGATACAGATTCTGTAGGTGAGCTACCTAACGATAAGCTCCCTATCATTGCTGAGGATACAAGAGAGCTTTCTCAGATCAATAAGAAAAACGATGATATTGTCAAGGAAGTTCTCAAATCATTTGATACTTCTTATACAGTTGAAATAACAGGAAAGAACAAGGAGCTAGGTGCACAGGAGTCAAGACCTGTGGTTATGCTTTCAAGAAAAGAACGCTCTGAGGAGTTTAAGCTTGTAGCGAGCGAGCTTCTCGTTATAGGAAGCCCACTTATGACAAGTTCAACATATATCCAGCAAAATTCGACTTTCAACAATGCAAACGTGCTTATTAATGTTATAAACAATATGACAGGCAAGGAGAACAGCGTTGTCATACCAGACAAGAGTCTCCAAAGCTCATTTATAGCTCCTAGCACAAAACAGGCGAGAAATATCCGCATTGTTGTTATGTGGATAATACCTTTCATTATTGCCGCAGTCGGCGTATTCGTACTGTTAAGGAGAAGAAATAAGTAATGAAAAAGCAGGCAAAGGGAATAATTGCTCTCAGTGCTGTACTAGTAGCGCTGTTGGGCGGAGGATATGCTTATATGAAGCTTACGCCCGAGGATAGCGGAGAACAGAGCGGCAAGTCAAGCGAGCTCCAGCTGCTGGCGACTACAGCCGACGGTGAGGGAACCGTTCTTGTAAGTGACGGTGGCAGCGAGACAGGAGAAGTGAAAAAAGCTGTAATAACAAACAAAAGCGGTACATTGAAAGTTGTAAAGAAGTCTGCTCCTACTGCAGAGGGTGAGTCTGCGGCTTATACTCTCGAGGGCTATACAGATCTTAAGCTTGACGATGGAATGATAGCTGCTCTTGTTAACAACGGAAACGGTATGGCTGCAAAGTCAATAGTTGCAAGAGATTGTGATAATACTGCAAAATATGGTTTTGACAAGCCTAATGCAACAGTGGAATTTACCTACGAATCAGGAAATACTGCTAAGTTTATCGTAGGTGATACAGCCCCCTCAACAGAGTCGATATATGTAATGGTGGACGGTGAAAACGACGTTTATGCTGTTGAACCATCAAATGTTGCCGTTTATATGAGAGAGCTCAAGAATTTTGTAGAGACTACTGTGCTTGAAAAGCCTGACGACGGCTCCGAGCCCGATGTAAAGAACGTTGAGGTGGAGCGCAGTGATATGGAAAGTAGTATTTACATTGAGTACGACAAAAGCAGCGAGGAGGCTCATTCAGGTGGAACATCTTCATCATTCAAAATGAAGAGTCCGACGGAGAGTTATCTCACAGTTGAGAGCTCAACACCAATAATAACCGGAATGTTTGGACTTAATGCTTCGGACTTGTACGTACTTCACTGCAAAGATGCCGATATTAAGGACGCAGGTCTCAGTGAGCCTTTTTGCAAGGTAACTGTTGAATGTAAGGATGGTAGCAGGAACGTCCTGCTTCTCAGTGAAGTGTTTGCAGATAATTCAGGCAAGAAGTGCTGCTACGGAATGCTCGAAGGTGGCAATGTTATATATATAATCGCTGCTGATAATGCTCCGTGGCTAACAGTTCAGCCTATAGACGTGGCTTCAAAAATGCTCATAACTTCATATGTATGGAACATCACGGAGTTGAGCGCAAGCTGCGGCGATGAAAAGGCAGACTTTGTAATTAAGCCGGTTGATCCCGATAACAAGCCTGAAACTCCTTCGTCTGACGATTACAAGGTAACTCTTAACGGCAAGGAGTTTGACACAGAGAGATACAGAAAATTCTTTGCGTTCGTTAACGGTTCAAATGCCGAGGAATTTGCTCTCGGAGTTCCCGTACCGGAAGGAGAACCGCAGGCTACTATAAAGCTATATGATTCATTCAGAGGAAAGACGGAGACTTATGATTTCTATGATGAATCGGTAATGCGTTCACTCATAGTCGTTGACGGAGAGAGTAAGTATTACTGCACAAAGTCATTTGTCAGTGTTCTTCTGGACAATATCCGAAGATTGGAGTCGGATGAAGCTTTTGTCACGACATGGTAATTTAGGAGGTATATAATGATCGAGAAATTCAACACATACAAGGGATATCCGCTGGTTAGAAGCGGCAATCAGATATACTACGGCTATATGTCAGATCCTTATGTAATTTTCATACAGATTCTTGAAACAGAAGAGGAGAACGGGGAGCAGATGACTTCAAAGGTGAGGGTTGTACAGATGGATACGAACGAACCTGATCCGCTTAAGGCGTTCGTTAAGAATGCAGAGCGAGAGTGCGGACTTTATGAGGCACTCGATATCGCTAATGTATGGCTTGAAAAGGCACTCAAAGGCTAAAAGTTTTTTAGAAGTGCACAATCAATAATTATATAGCGCTCATATTGTGAATGTGACACAGTATGAGCACTTTGATTTTTGAATAAAAAATATAACCCAAACTCGAGTAAACGTTTTAGCTTGAATTGTGCGATTCCGCACCATTATAGGAATTGTTCCCCCCATACGCAAAAATAGGACGCACAAACAGTGCGCCCTATTCAATAATAAATATGATTTAAAAATTATTCTATCGAAATAATGTAGTAATACACGGGCTGTCCTCCGTTTACGAGCATTACCTCTATCTTGTCACCAAGCTTGGACTGAATAAATTTCTGCAATTCCTCGGCATTTTCTTCTGGTACGTCTGCGCCGTGGATAAGAGTTACATAGTTTACGTCCCCCTTGGTTAGCTTCTTTACGAGCTTGTATGTTGCCTTGTTTATATCACGCTCAGTAAATGAAAGCTTGCCATTATCAAGAGCAAGGATCTCGCCTTCTTTTATCTGGTGTCCTTCAAACTCTGAATTCCTTGCAGCAAAGGTGATTAGGCCTGTTGAGACTTTCTCAAAGGCTTTTGTCATATCCTTGCGGTTGGCATTAAGATTTCGGCTGTCGTCAAATGCTAGCATTGCTGCAATGCCTTGTGGGATTGTTCTTGTCTGGAGAACACAGACCTTTTTGTCTGTGAGCTTTACTGCTTGCTCAGCTGCCATAATTATATTTTTATTATTAGGTAGCACGAATACTGTGTTTGCAGGAGTTTTAAGTATAGCGCGTAGAATATCGTCAGTAGAGGGATTCATGGTTTGACCGCCCTTTACCACAACGTCTGCACCCAAGTCTGTGAACATAGCTTCAAGACCGTGTCCTGCTGCAACTGCAACAAAACCAAATTCCTTCACTGGTTCTGCAGGTGTAAGGCCTTCCTCGGCAGCACGAGCGTCCTTGACCTTGTTTTCGTGCTGAATACGCATATTCTCTATTTTCGGGCGAGGATCATTTGTAAAATGTCCAAATTCAAGACCTTTTTGTATAGCCTTGCCAGGATTGTCCGTATGTACGTGAACCTTTATTATTTTCTCGTCATCAACTACAACAACGCAGTCGCCGATAGTTTCAAGATAAGCTCTGAGAATCGATGCATCTGGGCATCCGCTTTCTTTTTCAAGCATGAATTCGGTGCAGTATGTAAAGGTTATATCGTCATCATACTCGCTGACGGCAGTTCTGAATGAATCTGACGAATTTTCCTGAGTTGACGGAGCTTCATTGGGCACGGCAATCTTTCCGCCTGCAAAAACATCACACATAGCCTTGAATATGATACAGAGACCTTTTCCACCTGCATCAACTACGCCTGCTTTTTTTAGTTGAGGGAGCATATCCGTGGTCTTGGCAAGAGTAGCTTCAGCTTCCGCGCAGACCTCCTCCCAAAAAGTGACCTCGTCATTTGTTTCAGCACAGATCTCGTTTGCCTTTGCTGCAGCCGCCTTAACTACTGTAAGAATAGTACCTTCAACAGGTTTCATTACAGCTTTATATGCAGCCTCAACACCAAAGCGCAAAGCGTCACTGAAATTTTCACTTGTTGCTTCCTTGCATCCTGCAAGTCCTTTTGAAAATCCTCTGAATATAAGTGAAAGTATAACGCCAGAGTTTCCTCTTGCGCCTCTCAGAAATGCCGAAGCTGCCGTAGAAGCTACCTCGGATACAGGAGCCTTTGAGTCAAGACGCTTAAGCTCTGCAATTGAGTTTCCTATGGTCATTGACATATTAGTTCCTGTATCTCCATCGGGAACAGGATATACGTTCAGCTCGTCGACTTCGCGTTTTCTGTTTGTTATGGTAACAGCAGCGGAGATTATTGCATCTCTGAGTAAAGAACCGTTTATCACAGTTAAATCCTCCAATTCTGTAAACAGGTAAGACCTTTACGTGTCAAGCGTTAAGATCGTCAACGAATACGTTGACCTTGTGGACATTTATTCCTGCCGCTTCCTCTACTGTGAAGCTGACCTTATGAGTAATGCTGTTTACGGCTGCAGTGATATTCGTACCATATGTCACTTTGATATGCAGGTCT
>JAFZYX010000013.1 GCA_017616055.1 Ruminococcus sp. | reverse complement strand
AGAAAAAATGGAGGATTGAAAGGTATGAAAGATTTATATATTGATGGAAAGTTAGTGATCGGAGTTGATCACGGATATGGAAACATGAAGACGAGAAATACGGTATTTAAGAGTGGAGTTAAGAAGTACAGTGAGGATCCGGCTATAGCAACAAATGTGTTGCAGCTTGACGGTATGTATTACGTTATCGGTGAAAGTCACAAGGTATTCATAGCCAATAAGAATGCAGACGATGACTACTATATCCTTACTCTGGTTGCTGTGGCGAAAGAACTGGAACTCAGAGGCTTAAGATCGGCAGATGTGATACTTGCAGTTGGGCTTCCGCTTCACTGGATGTCAAAACAGAAAGATTCCTTCAGGGATTACCTGATGAGAAGCGGGGAAGTTAGTTACAGATACTGCGGGCAGTATTATCACATCAGAATCTGCGATGTGGCGATCTATCCTCAGGGCTATGCGGCTATAGCAGCTTCGCTCCAGGATTATAAAGGAGTCCACATGCTGGCGGATATCGGAAATGGAACAATGAACTCACTGGTCATCACTAATGGCCGACCAGTCTCTGACAAAAAATATACCGATAAGATTGGTGTTCATGAGTGTGTAAAAAAAATCATGAATGAAGTACAGGCTGAATGTGGAAAGATTCCTGATGAGAGCGTTATTGAAGACTTTCTCATAAGTGGAACGTCTGAAGTGTCAGAAAGGATACAGGCAGTCATGCACAGGGAGGCAGTCAAATATACTGAAATGATCTTCGATAAGCTCAGTGAATACGAATATGATCCGGAGCTTGTAAAGCTACACATCATTGGAGGTGGAGGATGCCTTATCAGAAATTTTGGAAAATATGATACCTCAAGAGTAGAGATCATTGAAGACATCTGTGCTACAGCCAAGGGCTACGAGGAACTTTACAATGCACAGCACATACTGAGGAAGGGCGCATAAGCTATCTTCCCGGAGGTATTGTATGTCAGAAAAGAGATTAAGCATCAGATTCAGAATGGATAATCCTCAGGATAAAGAAGCCTGGGAATTACTCCAAAGGATTTCTGAGGAGGAAAATATTTCCAAGAATGCAGTTGCACTTAGGCTCATATGTAAGGGGGCAGTAAGTGCCGAGAGCATTGAAACCAGTTCATGGAATATGATTGCGGAAAGAATTGCTGATCTGGTCACCAATAAACTGGAAGCAGGTATAAGGCAAATCAAAGAAATACCTGCCTGTGAAACCAGAGACATTACAACAGCAATCTCCAAGGATTCATCACTTACAGATGAATATAGGGCTGTCAGTGAAGATGCTCTTAGCTTTCTTGATGAATTTTAAGATGGCATCACTTTGGTGCCACCCATAAAATTCATATGGCATCAGATTGATGCCAAATATTTCTTGCTCATGGGAGCAAGGCGATTTACCAGAAATGAAATCGGCGCAGTTCGCACCGCTTTCATTTCTTCCCGGTTCGTTCGATACTTGACCACTTCGAAGGGGCAAATAGTCCACTGGACTGTTTGCTCCTTCTTTGTTTGCAGAGATGAAGAATACTACTATCACTTCCTGCCGGAAGCTATAGCAGCATTCTCCATCCCTGCATCGGTATCTCTCGCCCGGGCAAATCGCAAGACCACATATTTCCCCATCGCCCGCCGAGCCGACCCTACACTGAATGCCATATCGGCGATGGAAAAATATGGCAAGTTTCGCAAAGTGGCAAGCCACATTTGCACCGGAAGAGGCCTTTCGGCTCTTCCTAAACTTGCCAGATGGGCTTCGCCCCCTTGGAACCCCCAGCAGAGATTTTCCACCTCTGCACACCGAAGCCGACTATCGGACTTCAGAAAAAGAAATCATCCCCCGGATAATTTCTTTTCCCTACGTCCAATAGTCTAGAGGCTCTGCCTCTGCACTCCGCCAAAGGGATCCGCTCCCTTTGGAAACCAGCGTAAAATCGAAAGGAGCATATTTAATATGGAAAAAGCTAAACGAAGAAGAAATAAAGCGATCACCATACGCATGAATGATACTGAATATGATGCATTGCAGGAAAAAATAAAAGAATCCGGATTGACGCAGCAGTCATTTATCATAAGTGCAATCCGTAACACAAACATCACCTCTGCCAATGAGTTAGAGGTAATAAAGGATATCAGCAGGAATTTTGCTGATCAGGACAGGCAGCTAAGAGGAATAGCCACCAACATTAATCAGATGGCACATGTTGCAAATGGTCAGGGTCTCTTACCAACAGTAGAAAAAATGGATGAGATTGCTGATATGATTTTGGAATTTCGAAAGGAGGATGATAACAGATGGCGATTAATAAGGCAGTCGGTAAGCCCGCTAAAAGCCACGGGGGCTTGAGAAATACCATAGAGTACGTACTAAAGGATGAAAAGGTCAGGGAAGGCTATCTGGATGTGATCGGGCCTTATCTTGAACCTACAGTCAACTACGATGCGGTGTATAGGGCCTGGCTGGAAGAAAAGAAACTGTGGGATAAGGATTCGGGAAGGATGTGTGCTCATAACGTCATCAGTTTTCACAAAGATGAACAGGTCACTCCTGCTGAAGTTCTTGAAATAGGAAGGGCTTTTACGGAGGAATTCTTTTCAGGGCACCAGAGCCTTATTGCAGTCCATCAGGACAGAGACCACCTTCACTGTCATATCGTAACCAACAGCGTTTCCTATATTGATGGCAGAAAGCTCCATCAGTCTAAAAAAGACTTGGAACAGCAGAAGGTATTTACCAACAACCTTTGCCGTGAAAGAGGACTGCATGTAGCTGAGAAAGGACATCACTTTGATGGTACTCCTATCGAGTCAGGCGAGATCATCACATGGAACAAGAATACTTACAAGCTTCTTACCAATGACTCAAAAAAGAGCTTT
>JAFZYX010000012.1 GCA_017616055.1 Ruminococcus sp. | reverse complement strand
CTTCATAATGATATTGCCTGCATTCTTTGCACGTGTGAAGCCTGTCTCCACCATTGCGAAGCCTGCCTGCATAAAGAATACGAGAGCAGCGCCGATTAAAAACCATACGCCGAAGACCAGACCGTTAGTCTCATCCATGGCTTGTTGTAAAATTGTCTGAGAGTCCATAGAAATTCCTCCTTATAAGATACAGCATAAAATTTGAAGGGGCATACGATGTACCGAATTATCTCAGTACATCATACACCCCTTTGTGTATGGAATTAGCGCTATAAAACCAAAACAGCGCTACAGACTTATCATCTGCAGCGCCCTTGCTGTTTACAATGTCATTATATTCTTTTATCCTTCGTTTGTCAACTGCTTTTTTGTAACTTCGGAAGTTTTTATAATTTTTTTCACTTTAAACGTTGAAAACAAGGAATGTTTAATAAATGCGCTGTTTTCTCATAAAAAAACAAAAGCTCAGAACATCTCCTTAACTCATAATTTCAATATACTATTCTTTGAATACTTTCTTATGCAAATAAAAAATGCATCGGCTGTCTTTCTCGACAGCCGATGATCATAATAAATCTCTGGTGTATTATTTCAGATACTTGTCCATGATACCGCAGAAGTCAAATGTTGCAAAATAATCTGCCGCTGTTTCTGCACGGCGTATCATCTTCACACCGCCGTCCTCACAGAGAAGCAGTTCAGATGAACGCAGCTTACCGTTATAATTGTAACCCATAGAAAAACCATGTGCGCCTGTATCGTGAATATATATCAGGTCTCCGATGTCTATAGGCGGCAACATTCTGTCAATGGCAAACTTATCATTATTTTCGCAAAGACCTCCTGTAACATCACACATATATGTACATGTCTGATTTTCTTTTCCGAGGACTGTGATATGGTGGTATGCGCCGTACATGGCAGGCCGCATAAGATTTGCTGCACAAGCGTCACAGCCGACATATTCCTTGTAGATATGCTTCTTGTGCAGTACCCTTGTTATCAGTGCACCGTACGGAGCAAGCATGAACCTACCCATTTCAGTAAATATGGCAACATCTCCAAGTCCTACAGGAACTAATATATCTTCATATACTCTGCGTACTCCTTCGCCGATCGCAAGAATGTCATTAGGAGTCTGATCAGGCTTATACGCTACTCCTACACCTCCTGAAAGATTTATGAATGTGATATCAGCACCTGTCTCTTCCTTGAGATCAGCTGCAAGCTGGAACATCTGCTTTGCAAGTGTGGGATAATAGTCATTGGTTACTGTATTTGACGCGAGAAAAGCGTGTATGCCAAAATGCTTTGCGCCCTTCTTCATAAGCATACGGAAGCCCTCAAACATCTGCTCACGGGTAAAACCATATTTTGCATCCTGCGGTTTGTCCATAACAAATGTGGATATAGTGAAATTCCCTCCGGCGTTGAAACGGCAACATATAGTTTCGGGAATACCTGTCAGCTTTTCAAGATACTCGATATGTGTAATGTCATCAAGGTTTATGTATGCGCCCAGCTTGTATGCAAACTTGTAATCCTCCGCAGGAGTAACATTCGATGAAAACATTATATCGCTTCCTGAAAAACCGCAGGCATCTGCCAACTGAAGTTCAGTGAGTGAAGAACAGTCAACACCGCAGCCTTCCTCCTGGAGTATTTTCAGTATAAACGGATTAGGAGTCGCTTTAACTGCAAAATACTCCCTGAATCCCTTGTTCCATGCAAAAGCCTTTTTTACAAGACGTGCATTTTCACGAATCCCTTTTTCATCGTAAATATGAAACGGAGTTGGAAAATCTTTAGTTATCTTCTCGGCTTGTTCTTTGGTAAGAAACGGCGTTTTATCCATATCGGTTGCTCCTTTTAAATAATTTTGATGAGTTGTATCATGCCACCTTAAACGACAAAACGGCACTGATCATTCAGCGCCGTTGCTCATTAGGTATATTATAACAAATCATGCCATATTTGTCAAGCTGCCATGGAGTTTTATTTGCCATCGATTCTCCCCTTAAACAGTGATCACATCAGTAACGGTACTTGAATATTTTCAATCAATAAGGTCATTCTGGAAACGTGACAAGTGCTCGAAAGGCAGGATCTGCCGACCTCTGAACAGTCCGCAGCCGTCATT
>JAFZYX010000118.1 GCA_017616055.1 Ruminococcus sp. | reverse complement strand
TGATGATGAGTCGAAATTCTGTTTTGCAATAGATATAAGTCGTACACGTTCAAGTGGTATTCGCCCAATACCGTCAAGAGTTTCAGAGGATGGTACGTTCAAAGCTGTAGACTACGGTGCTAGAAAGAAGTCTGAGATAACATCTGCTCCTAATGAAATAGATATTTCCGCGCAAGCGATAAGCGGAGAAGCAAGAGAGGTCACTAAACAGGTGATGTGGGAACGAAAGCTCCTTGACCTCAGCTTGCGTAACAGCCTGCTGAATTTTCGAGCAACATCAATGAGTGTTCAACTCATGGTAAGTGACTTGGGAGTGCTTGAGGATGAAATATCAAAGGGCGAAGATTTTAAAGTAATGCCATTGCCCAATGATATGACTTTGCAGATATCTGACAGTAAGATATACGAGATTGAAAATGAAAAGGATATCATAACCACTATATCAGAATCAGAGTTCAAGAGTCATCGTCTTCGTACTTTTTTGAAAGAGACAGATCTTGAAAAGATAATGAAGAAGCTACACAGACAAGCAAAGGTGAGTATGGAAGAAAATGGTGTAAACACTATTTATCTTGCTCTCGGTTTCATTCGCTGGTATGAGACGGAAAAGAGTGATAAGCCACGTTATGCGCCGCTCATACTTGTCCCTATTGACATTATCAGAAAGGTTCAGGAAAAAGCATACGTGATTCGTATGCGTGACGAGGATACTCAGGTTAATATAACTATGCTTGAGTACATACGTCAGACATTCGGCATAGATATCAAAGGACTTGATCCTGTTCCAGAGGATGAGAATGGAGTTAATCTACAGCTCATACTTAATACTGTAAGACAGAATATTATGTCACAGTCTAGATGGGATATAGTAGACTATGCATTTATTGGACAGTTCTCATTTAATCGTTTTATAATGTGGAATGATATCCGAAATCGTGCGGATGATCTTGCAAAAAATAAGGTGGTTGCAAGCCTTATCTCAGGAAAGACAGAGTGGGAAGGGGACGATCTTTACATTTCTCCTCTTGATCTTGATAACAATGTGGCTCCTACTGACCTTGTTGTTCCTTTAAGTGCTGATTCATCACAGCTTGCGGCGGTTTATGCAGCTTCTCAAGGTAAGAGCTTCGTTCTTCATGGACCTCCTGGAAGTGGTAAGTCTCAAACCATAACTAATATGATAGCTAGTGCTCTTTATCAAGGAAAATCAGTCCTTTTTGTAGCTGAGAAAATGGCAGCGTTGTCAGTTGTTGAAAAGCGATTGAACAAGGTAGGACTTGGCCCTTTCTGTATAGAGCTCCATTCAAATAAAGCTCAGAAGAGAGCAGTTCTTAAGCAGCTTGAGGAAACTTTAAATGTTGGACGTATCAAGAAGCCTGCTGAGTACAAGGCACAGGCTGACAAGATAGCTGAAATGCGAAAAGAACTCAATGGCACCATGGAGGAGATACATAAAAAGCGTAATTTTGGCTGTTCGATGTACGATGCAGCTGTAAGATACGAAAAGAACAGCAAGTCTGGAGGAAAGTTCACTTTCACACATGACCAGCTTGATGCCATGAGTGAGACCTCATACTCTGCGTGGAGAGATACTTTAGAAAGTCTAGCAGCGGCAGGTCGAGAGTTTGGTGATGTAACAACTACTGCCCTTGGAGTATGCGAGCTTGCAGAGTGTACTCCAGAGACACGAGGAGCTATGGAGGCAAAACTCAAGGAGTTGAAAACAGCTCTTACAGCAGCCCAGAGCAACAATGCACAGCTTGCGGAATTTACTGGTAGCAGTGAGATGACATTTGAGGAGTGTAAGCTTGCAGCGGAGATTATATCGGCATCAGCAAGCGGTGAGCAGCTCCTTGCCGATATTATCGGTGACAGTCGTTGGAATGGATTTAAAGAGCCTGCAAAGTCACTGATTGATACTGGTAAGGAACTTGAGCAGGTAAAGAACGATCTCCTTTCTCAGTTTGAAACCTCAGTACTTGGATATAACGCTTCTGATGCTTTAGTAAGATGGAAAACAGCTCAGGGTAAGTGGTTTCTTGCAAAGAGCATTGGCGGTAAAAAGCTAGTAAAAGAGCTTGCAGCTCATGCAAAATCTGCTTCAACTGTTTCAAAAGATAACATAACGCAGTATTATGACAAGATAAATAAGTTCAACTCTCTTAAGGAACAGGTTGCGTCAGCACAACCTGAATTACTGAAATATTTTTCCAGCATTAAGCTTGATGAGAATTCAGACTGGAATGCGGTTGAGAATTGTGTTGCGCGTTCTTCAGAATTAGGCGAAAAAGTTGCAGTTTCGACGTTCAGTGCTGAAATAAAGCAAAAGCTAAGAGATAGTTTGACTACGGGAGTGAATGGCGATACATCAAAAATAGTTGCTGATTATGCTACGCTTGAAAATGTTGCTTCACAGCTTCGCGATACTTTTGGAATAAATACAGACAAGCTAATAACAGGAGAAAATTGGGGCAACGATGCTCAAATAAAAGTAGATGCTGTTATAGATGAGTTGCCGCAGCTAAAGGAATGGACAGGTATCGTTACTATCTGTAACAAGCTACGTGAGTATGGTATTGGTAATGTTGCTGATGCTTACATAAACGGTGATGTTCCTAATGATCAGCTTGTATCAGCCTTTGACTGTGATATTAGCAAGTTTATGGTTATGAGTACTATTTCACGAAGTAGTGTTCTTTCAAGGTTCCAGGGAACACTTTTTGAAGATACTATCAGAAAGTTCGGTGAAGTACTTGATAGCTTCTCAACTCTGTCAATAAAAGAGCTTGCAGCTGAGCTTTCGGCGAAGATCCCTACTCCAGGAAGCTCTGCGAACAGCTCAGAGATAGGTATTCTCCAAAAAGCAATAAAGTCAAATGGTAGAATGATGTCTATAAGAAAATTGTTCGACAGCATACCAAATCTGCTTCGTAGAATGTGTCCTGTAATGCTGATGAGCCCTATTTCTGTAGCTCAGTACATTGATCCGTCTTATCCGAAATTTGATCTTGTTATATTCGATGAAGCTTCTCAGCTTCCGACATGTGAGGCTGTTGGTGCTATCGCAAGAGGAGAAAATGTTATTGTTGTAGGAGATCCTAAACAGCTTCCGCCAACAAGTTTCTTTGCTTCAAATCAGGTTGACGAGGAGAACTATGAAAAGGAAGATCTTGAAAGTGTACTCGACGATTGTCTAGCTCTTTCTATGCCTCAGAAGCACCTTTTATGGCACTATCGATCACGTCATGAAAGCCTTATTGCGTACAGCAACTCCAAGTATTATGAGAACAAGCTTTATACTTTCCCATCACCTGATGATCAGGTGTCTGAGGTTAGCTGGGTTCACGTTGAGGGCTATTATGATAAGAGCTCTACCCGTACAAATAAAGCTGAAGCACAGGCGGTTGTCGAGGAAATATGCCGCAGACTGAGAGATAGCGAACTTAGAAAAATGAGTATTGGTGTAGTTACCTTCAGCCTGCCTCAGCAGAACCTTATTGACGATTTGCTAATGGACGCTTATCGCGATGATCCAAAACTTGAAGAATATGCTAATGAGATGTATGAACCGATACTTATAAAGAATCTCGAAAACGTACAGGGCGATGAAAGAGATGTTATTATGTTCTCTATTGGCTATGGTCCGGATAAGGACGGAAAGGTATCTATGAACTTTGGTCCGCTCAATCGTGATGGCGGATGGAGACGTCTTAATGTAGCGATTTCACGTTCAAAATGCAAGATGATCGTTTTCTCTGTCATTACTCCGGATATGATAGATCTTTCGCGTACTCGTTCAGATGGCGTAGAAGGACTCAAGGGCTTCCTTGAATTTGCTGCAAAGGGCAGGAGTGCTCTCCCTGTAAAGGCAGGTTCAAAGTCCGGTTCAAACGGATTTGAAACAGTAGTTGCCGAAGAACTCAAAAAAATGGGTTACGATTGCAAGTGCAGTGTTGGTTGTTCAGATTATAAGGTCGATGTAGCCGTTGTTGATCCTGATAAGCCGGATACATATATCATGGGTATAAATTGTGGGAATGAGAGTTATTTCCATAATGGCACAGCAAGTGACAGAAGTCTTTCACAGCCTTCAGTTCTTAAGGGCCTTGGCTGGAACGTCATGAGTGTTTATATCATTGACTGGCTTGACAATAAGGAAAAGGTTCTCAACAGAATAAAATCTGAGATAGATGCTGCTATTGAGAGACGCAGAAATCCTGAAGCAGTTCCTAAAACAGAAGATAAGAAAAAGCAGGAGATAGTATTTGAAACCGAGGAGGTAAGCAGTTTTGAAGAGAGCTTTGACGAGTTCAAATCCTATAAAATGAAAGCTCTTGGAACTTCTGAAAACTTTACAGAGGCTGCAACTGCTAAAATAACAAAGTGCATAAACGATATCCTTGAGGCTGAGGCTCCAATGAACAAGAAAAGCCTTGCCAAAAAGACTTTCTCTTGTTGGGGAATATCTCGCCCAGGTACGAATATGAAGGCGCTTTTTGAAACTGCTTTTGAAAAAGCGGACAAAAAAGTGACTTCTGCCGGTGAAAATGAATATGTATGGCTTAGTTCCCAGGTTCCTGAAGAGTATGACAAATGCAGAACAATCTATAAGAACGATGAAAAACGCGATATAGATGATGTTGTGCCTGAGGAGATTGCAGTCGGAATAAAGAAGATAATGTCCCGTCAGGTTGCTATGGCTCGCGAGGATTTACTTCGCGAGGTTGCTCATCTCTTCGGATTTACTCGTATGTCAGGAACACTCGAGACTTCTGTGGCTTTGGGAATTAAAGCGGCTAAAAACCGCGGTTGGGTAGGATTTTCCGAGGATGGAAGAGTATCTTACACAGGAAATTGATAATTACGGAGTAAATTAAATTGAAACGACTTTTGATATTAATTGGAAAGATAATTGTAAAGCTTCTTAAGCTTTTGCACAGAAATGCAGGAAATCTTCCTGGTATAATTTTGTGGCATTTATCACGCCATAAGGCAGTTTCCATGTTTAAGGTGGAGTGCCCAATAATCGCTGTTACTGGAACTAACGGAAAGACATCCGTTACAAACTGTATTGCGCAGCTTTTTGAATTGAGCGGAAAGAAAATAATCATAAACC
>JAFZYX010000117.1 GCA_017616055.1 Ruminococcus sp. | reverse complement strand
TTAACACTTATTTAATCAATTATATATCCTTTATCCCTTGATTTCGTATGGCACATGTGCTTTAATGGATACAATACCGAGGGGTAGAAAAGTAAAGTGAGACTCCTGTCCGGGAGTCTCATTTTTACTAAAGAAGGACAAAGAGCAACAGGAGTATTGAAACATGAGGATTGGCACAGGCATATACAAGAGAAAAGACGGACGATATGAAGCTAGGTACAGGAAAGGAATCAACTCTGAAGGTAAAACAGTGTTAGCTTCCGTATACGGCAGAACCAGAGAGGAAGCTGAAGCCAAAAGAGCAGCCAAAACGAAAAAACCTACACTTGGAGAGCGCCTGGCCGGTATCAATCATAAACAGCTGAACCTCTTAATACTCGGTGCCGGTACCCATGGTCATGATGTTATGAAAATAGCTAGAAAACTTGGAGTATTCCAAAAAATTAGTTTCTTGGATGATGGTATAACCGGAGAAGATATCATAGGCAAGTGTCATGAGGCAGTGGACTTTATAAAAGAGTACCCCTGTGCATTTATAGCCATAGGTGACTATAAGACTAGAAAGAAATATGCCGAGTTTCTCTGGGAGAAGAACTTCATACTGCCCAAAATCATATCTCCGGAAGCTGTAGTATCACCGGAGGCCAAGATAGGTGAAGGCTGTGTAGTTCTAGATGGTGCCGTAGTAGAGGCGGCAGAAATGGGGAACTTCTGTATAGTAGATCCTGGCGTAAAGGTCAATGAGGGTGAAAAGATAGAGGAATACACACATTTGGTTATTTGAAAACCCTTGACATACCGCCTCCTTTTGTATATAATAATGCGTTACCTAAGCCTTGATGGATAGACGCGGTCTTATCGACAAGCGTTATGAAGAAGTGGAGTTTTTGTTATTTTCTTTGACCGGTTTTTCAAAATGGATAAAAGAAAATGTAGATACGGGCAGGGTCAGACTTGTTACATTAGAAGAGTTATACGAATAAATATAAGCAGTAGTGGTAGATAATATTACACACAGGAGGTAACCAAAATGGCTGATAACAAATGGAGATGCAGGGCTGAGGACCTGAAGGGAACAGAGACTGAGAAGAATTTGCTTGCTGCTTTTGCAGGCGAGTCCGAGGCTAGGAATAAATATACCTTCTTTGCTTCAAAGGCTAAGAAGGAAGGCTATGTGCAGATATCAAACATATTTGCAGAGACTGCCGCTAACGAGAAGGAGCACGCTGAGATCTGGTACAAGATCCTTACCGGTATCGGTACCACTGTTGACTGCCTTAAGGCAGCAGCTGACGGTGAATCATATGAGTGGCAGGAGATGTACCCTGCATTTGCCAAGAAGGCAAGAGAAGAAGGCTTTGATGAGATAGCAGAGCTCTTCGAGGGTGTAGCAGCTATCGAAAAAGAGCATGAGGAAAGATACCGCAAGCTTCTTAAGAATATCGAAGACAAGATCGTATTCTCCAGAGACGGTGACTGTATCTGGCAGTGCAGCAACTGTGGACATATCGTAGTAGGTAAGGAAGCTCCCGAGGTTTGCCCAGTATGCAACCACCCGAGAGATTACTTCCAGTTAAAACCTAATAACTATTGATGTAGTATACTACTCATAAGTATACTACTCGTAAGTAGTATAAGAAAACTACAAAGCACAAGAAACAAGAGTCCGGCTTATTTGCCGGACTCTTTTGATACAACAAAATTTTATAATGATCTACAATGCTCTTTAATGCTCTAAACGTATGTCTAATTGCCCTTCCTTATGGAGCAACTTTATCTTACATCTCCACCTTAAACCCAAAGTTCGAACACGACATCAGCGGCATGGATATCTTCCTGTTGCTGTCCATCTTTAACTCTCTACCGGACTTCAACTCCGTTACCTTCTTTACACCTTCAGCGAACTCCAGTGTCACACTTTCGTTATAAGGCAGATCTGACCTAAGTATATATGCAGCATTATCATATGCAAACAGCTGTACCTGAGACTCTGCCAATAGTTTTACCGGGAGCTCCTTGGTGAACAGTTTTTGTAACACGGGCCCACTTATGATAATTATCATTGAACTGTGTGCTCATGTACGGCTTCTTGCCTGCGTTTTCCGCTTCCATACAGTATTCTGTCCACAGAAGGGATAGAGTTACTCCTTTCTTGGCAAGCTCCTGATGGATGCGTGGGTAATCGGGCATCATGCGTTCTTCGGATTTCCTGTGCCTTTCAGGATACAGGACAGCTTCCAGCATGATGTTGGTGACATCGTCATCAAGCGGCCACTTGACATTCAGGGCTTCCGCTATGGACAGGACTTCCTGAACTGTATTGCGGGAGCTGTGGACACTGGATGATATGTCGATGTTGGTGTACTCGAGGTATTTAAGCCTCAGTATCTCTCGATAATCAACCATGGTTATCGACCTCCTATAATGATAGTCACACATATGTGTGCCATATCCATTATAGGAAAAATAAACGCTTTGCTCAACAGAGCGGAAAGGATGCTCTCGACCAGCGGAAACCGTGCACTAAATCACCGTGCAGCGTGCACTAACTGGTATTATTTTTATTAAGATGTAGAATTTTGATATTGACAATGTGTAATATTTGTATATACTTGTATACACAGACATATGCTGATGTATGGAGGGCAAATAAATTATGACTAATGAACTTATCAGCTATATACAGAATTGTATCCTGAATATTTAATTATACCTTGTGAAGGATGCAGTCAGGTTATAAATAGAACTAAAGCATTCAAGAATAGCCCAATGCTTCACAACTGCAAAGTTTATGGTCTAATAGATAGAGATTACAGATCGGAATATGAGATTAAAGCATTAAAGAATGATGATATTTATGTGTTAAATGTAGCTGAGGTTGAAAACCTGTTTCTTGTAGAAGAGTTGATTCGAAAAATGGCTTCTCAGTTTGGGGTATCGGACGTTGAGCAAGCCGTAGCGGAAATAAAGGAGTTTGTTATTGATACGAAATTAGCAAACTTAATTGAAAGACAGATTTGTCAGAGTGTTGTTGCTGAAATCAAATATCAACTTTCATGTATTGAAATAGAGAAGAAGAATGAAGCTGATGCGAAGAATTCACTACAAGTTAGTTGGGAAAGAATACAGTACAATGATATAAGAAATCAGAAAGAACCAGAGTTTAGAGATGCTTTAAGTAATAAGAATTATAAGGTTGTACTTAAAGTGTTTAATGAAAAAGGTATCGTAGCTTCAATAGGGACAAAACTGGGTGTTGAAAACCGCGAATATCAGAGAAAAGTTATCAATTTACTTCATGGTGACTGCCATAATGATATTGTTAATGCGTTGGTTGAATATCTACCGACAGAGATTCCGAGATAGTTATATAAACTTTGGCTGTTGTGTTTACTAAAAACAACGTGGCATTCAAGAATTACCTTTAGTTAGTTGAATCAAAGAACCAAAAAGCATTGATAATGAAATGTGAAAGATAAAAGGTCTTTCGATAACTAAATACAATATGTTTATTAAAAAAAGGTAAATCATGAATACTTTCTGAGGGAAGGCACGAATATAACTAATAGTCTTATTATATAGGAGTATTCGAAAAAAATATTAGGAGTCCCACATGAAAACCCCCATAAATCTTAACAACAAAAACATCTTAGTCACCGGTTCGCCCGGTTTTATCGGTGCCAATCTGGTACTTCGTCTTTTAAAGGACATGGACAGCGGTCTGATAGTTTCACTCGACAATATGAATGATTATTATGATCCTGCGCTTAAGGAGTATCGTAAGGGCCTGATAGAGGCTGCTGCATCGTCTACACGTGCCAGGCATATATTTGTACAGGGTTCCATAGCTGATAAGGCTTTGGTGGATTCGCTGTTTGAGCAGTATCGTTTTGATGTGGTAGTCAATCTTGCTGCGCAGGCGGGAGTCAGATACAGTATCGATCATCCGGATGTATATATAGAGTCCAATCTTATCGGCTTTTACAATATCCTTGAGGCATGCCGTCATTCATATGATCACGGAGCCGGAGTGGCACATCTCGTATATGCCAGCAGTTCTTCTGTATATGGGGGCAATAAGAAGGTGCCGTTTTCTACGGATGATAAGGTGGATAATCCTGTGAGCTTATATGCAGCCACCAAAAAGAGTAATGAGCTTCTGGCACACTCGTATTCCAAGCTTTATAATATACCGTCTACCGGACTCAGGTTTTTTACTGTTTACGGTCCTGCAGGACGCCCTGATATGTTTTATTATTCGGCGACACAAAAGCTGGTTAAGGGCGAGACGATCAAGATATTTAATTACGGCAACATGAAGCGTGATTTTACATATGTTGACGATATAGTTGAAGGTATTATCCGTGTTATGCAGGGTGCACCGGAGAGAAAGACCGGAGAGGATGGTCTTCCGATACCTCCGTATGCACTTTACAATATTGGCGGTGGTCAGCCTGAGAACCTGCTTGATTATGTAAGCACCTTACAGGAGGAGTTAGTCAGAGCCGGCGTACTTCCGGCGGATTATGACTTTGAAGCTCACAGAGAGCTTGTCGGTATGCAGCCCGGCGATGTACCGGTGACATATGCGGATAGCCGAGGCCTTGAAGAGAATTATGGCTTTGTCCCGAAGATAGGGATAAGAGAGGGCTTAAGGAAGTTTGCGGAGTGGTATAAAGAGTATAACAAGCTTGGTTGATGGTTGGATGATAGCAGGCTGATGCTGGTCTGATGGTGATCTGGGCGCCCTGACGGGCGCCCGGTTATAGATATTACTGTCTGGATTGAAATGGAAATAATCATTGCGTTAATCGAGATACAAGTTTTGTTTTTATAATTATAAACGGAGAGCATTAAGAGGTATAGAGCTGTGGGACGTAAACGTATTCACCAGGATTATGGTCCGGAAAGGGTGCTGAAGGAGCTTATTGGTATTACAAAGGAGCTTTATGAGAAATCATATTCATATAGGCGTATTGCTTTGGAATTGAATCTGTCCGTGTCCAAAAGCTGTTGGCATGGGGCAAGCAACTTATGAAACAGAACAATACGAGAGCCATATTCCGTCATCGATTCAAGCGGATACTTTATTTACATTTACAACTGAACTAAAATATTTGATTGCAAGTATTACAGGATCAGCACTTTATCCTAGGTAAATAGATATTAATATTTATGGTTCACATGTAGTATAATTAAAAGGTACTGATTATTGTGTACATACAGTTGTTGGAGGAAGCTTATGGGACTTAACCACAAAGATGATTTATTTATGCTTCAGATCAGGCTGTTTCGGCTTGCACAGATAAGATGGAACAAAACTGCGGAAGAGTGCGAGAAAATATTCCTTGAAAACGCTATTAACGATTATATTCAAACCTGTTATGAAGAGTTTCATACACAGGGGGATGATGCAAACCTTGAT
>JAFZYX010000116.1 GCA_017616055.1 Ruminococcus sp. | reverse complement strand
TATTTTGCGCAGATTTACAGGCAAACCAAACAGCGGAAGCTCTAACAAATGAATTAACTGAAGGGTGATATATTTGGTATTCAGCAGCTTGGAATTTATCTTCTTATTCCTGCCTGTTTTTATGATAGCCTATTCGGCATCAGAAAATAAATATAGAAATTTAGTTTTAGTAGTCACTAGCGTTATAGCCGGCATAGATATATTCTATATCATGCGTCTCATAAATCCACTGTCCATACTTATTTATTTAGCTTCGGTAGTATGGCTCCTTTTTGAATCCGCTACGGCATCTGAGAAGCGGTACCGATGTGTTGTAATTCTATTTGGAAGCGCGGTAGCTGGTTACTTCTTATTCCATAATATGGAACTATTCAAACCGCTACCGTTAATCCTGTTTATTGCAGCGGCAGCTTTCCTGCTCATACAGGCGTACACATCAACACGAATAGGGTATCAGAACCTTATCATATTCACTGGAAGTGTTATCTTTTACAGCTTCGGCGTAAAAAAGCCGGTATATATCATGCTGTTCCTGCTGACAGTGCTTCTAAACTTCATAGTTGGACAGTTCATCGAAAACAGCCGCTATTTCAAGAAGTTATGGCTTGCATTCGGCGTTATCTTCAACTTCTGGTGGCTTATTTTCTTCAAATACTGGACATTCGGAACAGAAAATATCAATCACTGGTTCGGGCAGAGCTTTACTGTAAAGGATATTATTCTCCCTATCGGTATCAGCTTCTACACTTTCCAGAATGTATCATATATAATCGACGTATACAGAGGCAAGGCTCAGGCTGAAAAGAACCTCATAAACTACGGAGCCTACATTACCATGTTCCCACAGCTCATTGCCGGTCCTATAGTAACCTATGACCACGTTGCAAAAGAGCTGAAAAGCCGTAATCACAGCATACAAAATGTTGAGAACGGTCTCAAGATCTTTACTATAGGTTTAGGCTACAAGGTGTTAATTGCCAATCAGATAGGCGGACTTTGGAGCGATATCTCCACGATAGGCTATGAGAGCATATCTTCCAGGCTTGCATGGCTAGGAATATTCGCCTATTCCTTCCAGCTTTACTTCGACTTCTGCGGATACTCCCTCATGGCAATAGGTCTCGGAAGAATAATGGGTTTCAAAATACCAAGGAACTTCGACCACCCATATATGTCTCTGACCATGACAGAATTCTGGCGTCGCTGGCATATGACACTCGGCACATGGTTCAAGGAATACATATACATTCCCCTCGGCGGAAACCGAAAGGGCGAGGGAAGAATGGTATTCAATATGCTGGTAGTATGGCTGTTCACAGGTTTGTGGCATGGCGCGAGCTGGAACTTCGTTCTGTGGGGACTGGTGCTTTTCGCAATAATTATGAGTGAAAAATTCTGGACAGGCAAGACACTTAACAAAATAAAGCCTCTCGGACATGCCTACATGATACTCATCATACCGATAACTTGGCTTATCTTCGCTATAACCGATTTTCACGAGCTGGGCATCTATTTCAAGAGACTTCTTCCCTTCCTGCCTCAGAAAACATACGCTGTTCTGGACGGTGACTATATACTGTACTGGACAAAATACTGGAAATACTTCGTTGCAGCCATAATTTTCTCCACAAGGCTGCCCGAGTTGATATACAAGAAAATCAAGCACTCATTCATTACAGCGATAGTACTGCTTGCAGTATTCCTTGCAGCAGTCTACTGCATGTACATGGGACTGGACGACCCGTTCATGTATTTCAGATTTTAAGGAGAGTAAAAATTGAGCAAGTTAAAACAATGCATATATACACTGATACTGCTAGTCACCTGCGTTGTGGCTTCGCCGTTCATATATAAGCAGATATGGGAAAGCAGCAATATTAAAAAGCCAAAGGCTGCAGTAAAAGAGCCTACAGCGGTCACTCAATCCGCCGATGACACCACTACAACTACTCAGGAAGGTGCAACTACAGAAACTCAGACGACATCAGAAGGTGAAGAGATAACCACGGAAGCAACAACAGAACCAACTACACCGCAGAGCATATTTGTTGAAAGCGGTCCGGAATACTTCGATGACGCTCTGTTTATCGGTGATTCCAGAACAGTTGGAATAAGCAGTTATGGAACTCTGAAAAATGCAGATTACTTCTGTGACATTGGAATTTCAGTATACAAAATAGACCAATACAATGTAGGCGGTATGACCGTATGGGACAAACTCCGCAAGAAGCAGTACGCCAAGATATATGTAATGCTCGGTATCAACGAGATAGGCAACGACATTGAAGGAACTACCGCAAAGTACAGACGCCTTGTTGACGGTATCCGGGATATTCAGAAAGATGCTCTGATATACTTACAGGCCAACCTCCATGTTACAGCCTCTGGAGAGACACAGTACATTACAAACGAGAGAATTAATACTCTAAACAATAATCTTCAGACAATGGCTGACAACAGTAAGAAGATATACTACTTAGACGTAAATCCCTTATTCGATGACGCTTACGGATATCTTACAGAAGAGTACGCAAGCGACGGTGTTCACGTTCTAGCAAAGTACTACACGAATTGGTGCGAATGGCTCTGTCAGAACACAGTTCCTGTTGATCCTGTAGCGACTACTACCCCATCTGACGCAAAAACAAAGCCAGAAACCTCAACAACAGAGGCAGAGACCACAACTCAAAACAAAAAACCTCAGAATGAAGAATTTTCTAACCTATAAGATGGAAGCGAAAGGAGCATAAAATGGCAGAACTCAAAATAGGCTACACAGGTAGAACAATTTACAATTCAACATTTACGATACTAGAATTTCTCGGAGGCGGCGGACAAGGAAACGTATACCGTGTTGAGTGCAACGGAAAGCAAATGGCCCTCAAATGGTATCACAAATCCACCATCGACAAGATGAAAAATGCACAGGAATTCTACGAAAACCTCAAAGCAAACATCAAGAAGGGTGCTCCTACCAAAAATTTCCTGTGGCCTGAGGAACTCTCCAACTGGACAGACGGCACTTTCGGCTATATCATGCCCCTCCGCCCATCAGGTTATGAGGAACTGACGCGTTTTCTCCTGTGGGACCCCAAGACACGCCGTATGAAAGCTAGTTTTGCAAACATTACTGCTCGCTGCAATGCAGCTATCAATATTATAGAAGGCTTCCGTGCCTTGCACAATGACGGCTACAGCTATCAGGACCTCAATAATGGAAACTTTTTCATCGAACCTAAGACAGGTGATGTGCTCATATGCGATAACGACAACATTTCTGAGCGCGGCGTGAACTTTGGAATTGCGGGCAAGCAGCGCTATATGGCTCCCGAGGTAGTTCTCGGCGGAGCTCCTGACAAACGCTCTGACCGTTTCTCACTGGCAGTAATACTCTTCCGTATGCTTTTTATAGAACATCCACTGGAGGGCAAGTATTCAACTCCACCATGCATGACTCCGGAACTCGAGAAAAAGTTCTACGGATCAGATCCAGTATTCGTTCTCGACCCCGAAGATGACCGTAATGCTGCAAACAACCAGCTAAACACCAATACTCTTCGCTTTTGGAAGATATATCCCGACTATATCCGTGACCTTTTCATAGAGTCTTTCGGAAAGAAATCAGTTCTTCCCCCATACGACCGCGTTATCGAAATGACATGGCTGGATGCATTTGTCAAACTGAGAAGTGAAACAGTTCCCTGCCCTCACTGCGGCAAGGAAACCTTTATAGCGCCAAAATATTCCGTGAACTGTATGTACTGCGGCGGACAGCTGATCTGCACAGATAGTATCAAGTTCAAGCGCTTTGAGCTCCCTGCATTTGGTGGAGCAAAGCTATATGAAGGAATGGCAAGTGATACTGAAGGTGACTTCCACAAGATAATCGGCGAAGTGGTCCGCAATAAGAAGGATCCCAGCAAACATGCTCTTCGCAACCTCACCAATGACACATGGAGCGTGAAGCTCCCTGACAATACAGTTAAAACAGTAGATCCACAGGGCATAATGCCTATAAACAAGGGATTTGTCCTTACTATCGGAAGAAGTGAGGGTACTGTAGAATGACAAAAGGACGGCTTAGGCCGTCCTTTTTTATCTGAAAAACTATGAGCTGCCCAAAGGCAGCCCATACAAAATTATTCGTCATCATCTTCTTCGTCGTCATCATCGGTAGGAAGCACCTCTATAATCACCTTTTCGACATTCTGCTCGTTTACCTCTGCGGCAGTAATGCGGAAAATACCGCACTCAGCGGTCTCGCCTGCCTCTGGGATATGCTCCATA
>JAFZYX010000115.1 GCA_017616055.1 Ruminococcus sp. | reverse complement strand
TTTTTTGCCTACTCCTTACTGATTTGCTTCTTTTCTTCTGATAGCGTCGTCCTTTAGCTGACAGTTTCTTATTTCACTGAGAACGCGCTGATAGAGAACGTAGAATGAACGGAGTTCTTTTTCTTCCTCAGGGATAAGGCCTGATGCTAATACTGTTTTGTATACTCCATTCTTTGTGAGAAGAAAGATATTATTGTTTCTTCCCTTTGGGAGATCGTAGGACTTTGTCTTTTCACACTTGGGCATGATCTGGCTTGCATTTGCAACGAGAGTGTGAGCAGCCTGAACGAGATTTCTGTATCTCTGTGAAGCTCCTGTGTACTCGCCGCCGTTGTTGAAGTAAACGTTAGCAGCACCGTTTATGAAGCATACCATAGTTGTAAGAACGTCTGCCGACATTGGAATGTCGATAACTACTCCGAAAACATCATCTTTCTTGAGTTTTACGATGTTGTTGAAGTATTCGGCAGGAAAATTGATAGCCTGACCTCTGGTCATGAGATATTTCTGTGTGACATTATATCTGTCTGTCATTCTGTTTGGCATAATGGATTATCCTTTCAGTGTAATTTCTTTATTATCAATCGAGCATTTCTTTTGTCATTCGGGCAAGAATATCCATGCCCTTCTTTATCTGCTCGTTGGTAGGCGTTGAATAATTAAGTCTGAACGAGTGGCTTACTTCACCCTCGTCAATGCTGAACGAATTGCCGGGAACTACTGCAATTTTGTACTGCTGTACAGCCTTTCTGCAAAAATCATTCATATCGCAGCTTTCAGGAAGATCACACCATACGAAGAGTCCACCCTGAGGCTTGATGTACTTTATCTGCTTTGAGAAACCGTTGTCTATGTATCCGCACATAAGATCACATTTTTCTTTGTAAATAGCGCGTAGTTTCCGGAAATGAGCTTCTCTGTCGACAGTTGACATGAATCTGTATGAGACTACCTGCGCCCACATATTTGAGTGAACATCTGCAACCTGCTTACATACTACCATTTTCTGAATAACAGGTGATGGAGCGGAGCAGTAGCCGGTTCTGAAGCCAGAAGAAATTATCTTTGAGAATGTGCTGGAGTAGATAACCCTGCCTTCGGTATCAAAACTCTTGATACATGGAACATTTTCACCCTCGAAACGGAGTTCGCCGTATGGATCGTCCTCAAGTATAATGAAGTCATACTTGCAGGCAAGCTCGTAGACAGCTTTTCTTTTTTCAACTGACATAGTTTTGCCTGTAGGGTTTTGGAAGTTAGGGATAACATAGAGAAGCTTTATATTTTTCTCAGTTTTGAGAGCATTTTCAAGCTTGTTGAGATCTATGCCGTCGTCTTCCATCTCTATGCCCTTTAGGTGAACATTGTATGAGCGGAAAGCGTTAAGCGAGCCAATAAAGCTTGGAGACTCAACAAGGAGGGTATCTCCCTCATTGAGGAGAACCTTGCAAGCCAGCTCATTGGCCTGCTGACCACCTGAAGTGATGATAAGGTCGTCGAATTCTTTATGGAAGCAGCCCTTTTCCGTCATCCATCCCTTAAGGTAATCGCGAAGAGGGGTATAGCCTTCTGTAACGCTGTACTGGAGAGCGAGAATAGGCTCCTTGCTGAGAAGCTCAGCGGATATTTCAGCAATTTGCTCCTTCGGGAAAGCCTCTGGTGCAGGATTACCTGCCGCAAAGGATATCACCTCGGGATCGGCTGTGAATTTCAGTATCTCTCTGATAGCCGATGCCTGGAGCTTGCTTACCTTGTCTGAGAATTTATAATTCATGATAAAAACCAGCCTTTCGTCTGTATGTTAATAATTTGCTTGGTCTTGTCCCGTTACATCTTTCATCGGGACAGTTCAGAATATTTCGGAATATATTAACAGCCTATCTTATGTATTATACCACATAATTACAAAAATTGCAACAGTCGCGGAAAAATAGTAGGCAAATTAATT
>JAFZYX010000114.1 GCA_017616055.1 Ruminococcus sp. | reverse complement strand
GGCCTTATCCCTGAGGAAGAAAAAGAACTCCGTTCATTCTACGTTCTCTATCAGCGCGTTCTCAGTGAAATAAGAAACTGTCAGCTAAAGGACGACGCTATCAGAAGAAAAGAAGCAAATCAGTAAGGAGTAGGCAAAAAATGGACGATAAAAAGCTGATATTCAGCGGTATCCAGCCTACAGGCACATTCACTCTCGGTAACTATATCGGAGCTGTAAGAAACTGGGGCGTTTTGCAGGAGCAGTATAACTGCATTTACTGCGTTGTTGATATGCACGCTATCACGGTTAAACAGGAGCCAGCTAAGCTCCGTCAGAACACACTTAATTCGTATGCACTTCTTATGGCGTGCGGCGTTGATCCCGAAAGATCCATACTCTTTATACAGAGCCATGCTCCAACACACGCAGAGCTAAATTGGATACTAGGATGTAATACGCAATTCGGAGAGCTCTCACGTATGACCCAGTTTAAGGATAAGAGCCAGAAGCACCCTGACGATATAAATGCAGGCCTTTTCACTTACCCTACTCTCATGGCTGCCGATATCCTCGCATATAACGCAGACCTCGTTCCAGTAGGCGTAGATCAAAAACAGCACCTCGAGCTTGCAAGGAATATCGCTCAGCGTTTCAATCAGCGTTACGGTGACTTCTTTACACTCCCTGAACCGTATATCCCAGAGGTTGGAGCTAAGATAATGTCATTGCAGGAACCTACAAAGAAAATGTCGAAATCTGACGAAAACCCTAACGCTTGCATACTTATCCTCGACGATAAGGACACTATCATCCGCAAATTTAAAAGAGCTGTTACCGACAGCGAGGCAGAAATCTGCTACCGTGATGGCAAAGATGGCATAAACAACCTGATGACCATATATTCATGTGTTACAGGCAAGGACTTCAAGACAATCGAGTCCGAATTTGCAGGAAAGGGCTATGGCGACTTTAAGCTCGCTGTAGGAGAAGCAGTTGCAGATCACCTCGAACCTGTACGCACTGAATTTGCAAGGCTCAGTGCCGACAAGGCTTATCTCAAACAATGTTACACTGAGGGTGCACAGAAGGCACTCAGGTACTCTGGAAGGATAGTTTCAAAAGCTTATCATAAGGTCGGATTTGTTGACAGATAGGTAATTTGTCCGTTTGGGGCATCTACACATATATAACTATTAGTAATTATATGTCAAAAATATACAAACTGCGACAGAGTAAACCATATTATTCCACAATATTGACGAAATTGTAAAAAATAGGTTGCAATTTGATAAATTTTAGGGTATTATATTACATAGCCCGTCTTTAAGGGAGTGTTTTCCTATGGTTGAATATCAGCAGAAGGATCATTACTCGATTAACGATCTGCTCGATATAGTCAGACTTTTGAGAGGCGAGGGCGGTTGCCCCTGGGACAGGGAGCAAACCCACAAATCTATCAAGAGCGACTTCATAGAAGAAACCTGCGAGGTCATCGAGGCTATCGATCTTGATGATAAGGCGCTTCTTCGTGAAGAGCTGGGCGACGTTCTGCTTCAGGTAGTTTTCCATTGCAGGATCGAGGAGGAAACAAGTACGTTTACCTTTGATGATGTGTGCGACGAGGTCTGCAAGAAGCTTATCATCCGTCACCCCCACGTTTTCGGAGACGTCACAGCCAATACCACCGAACAGGTGCTGAAAAACTGGGACTCTATCAAAATGGAAACAAAGGGACAGGAACGCTATACCGATACGCTTACAAGCGTTGCAAAGTCACTTCCCGCTCTTATGAGAGCACAGAAGGTAGGCAAACGTGCAATGCGTGCAGGTATGGATTTCCGCTGTGCAGAGGATGCTTTGAAGTGTATCGAAAATGAAAAGACTGAACTGGACGCTGCTATCGCTAATAACGATAAGGCTAATATCGAGGAAGAAATTGGCGATCTGCTTTTTTCGTGCGTAAATGCAGCTCGTCACCTCGGCGTTGACGCCGAACTTGCACTTAAATCGGCTACGGAAAAGTTCATCAAGCGCTTTTCCGCTACAGAAGACCTCACTTCTGCCGAAAATATCGACATGAAGGAGCTTCCTATTGAAGAGCTTGACAAGTATTGGAACAAGGCAAAATCAATTATCAGTAAAACGGAGGAACGTAAAAATGACAAAGACTGAACTCATCAATTC
>JAFZYX010000113.1 GCA_017616055.1 Ruminococcus sp. | reverse complement strand
CCGTGTCCGCCGTAAAGTGTATCATCTCCAGCTCCGCCTGTCAGAGTATCGTTTCCGTCATATCCATAGAGGACATCGTCTCCTTCTCCTCCATACAGGTTGTTGCTTCTTGTTCCGTAGTTTGTTCCTGGATCTGCTATTACACCTTCTCCTCTGATGTTAAGAGGTGTATCAAATAACTCGTCAATTGTTACTGACGTTCCGTCTGCAAACTGGAAGTTTTCAACGAAATACCAGCTGTCTGCATACTGATTTACTATCCTTATGCTGTCTCCGGATCCTCCGATAAGCAGCACCATATCATTTCCGTCCTTGGTTACTGTTATATCCTCGAGTGCTATTCCATCACCGAATACTATCGTATCCAATGATGAATTTGCATTATCCTCGTCTATGATATCTGCTCCGTCTCCAAGATTGAATACATATGTATCATCTCCGGATCCTCCGTAGAGTGTATCGTCTCCGATTCCGCCTCTAAGAGCGTCGTTTCCGCCATAACCATTAATCACATCGTTACCGCTACCACCATATAACAACTCATTCAAAGATGTGCCATTAATAATGTCATTGCCTCTGCCGCCATAAACAATTGTTTTTTCAGCCGAAGCAAACAAATCATTATCATCATCATCACCCAAAAGTGTATTGAAAGATGATTGATCAATAAGCTGAAGCACCGACATAGTGCCGTTCTTTTCAAAATAATTTCTGAAATCATCAAAGCATCCGTCATAATAATACTGCTGAACATATCTCAGATATTTTGCCACATCATAGATTGCAAGATCGTTGTTATTGTCAATGCTTCGCTCATACTTAAGCTTTTCACAAAGTAATGAAACATCTAGCGACTTTATTTCATCATTTGTCTGAACATAAATATATGAGAGGTAATCTTTCAGATTTGTTTGTGCGCTGAGTTCACAGTAATACATACTTGCAAGTATATTATAAGCAGATTCAAGCATAGGAACTGCTGCAATATTCGGATTCGCACCATTCTGTCCAAAATATTCATGTCCCAACAAACACTCAAGTGCTGCCATTTTCTTAGCACTTATGTATTCTCCACGGCTGCCTTCTTCAACTTTTTCAGCATCTGTAAGCTTATATATAATCTCGTCGATTATCTCATTGCGTTCGGTTATGCTTGTTGACTCAGCAAAAGCATTTACTAGTTCTACAAGCTTTCCAGAATCATCGATTGCCATAGCCTTATGCAGAGAATACGCATTACCCATACTATTTATGTTAGGAAGTGCAGAAATCTCTTCAGGTATATCAACAGGATTATTGTCAACAGTGTTGAACTTCTGTGAAAGCACCCAATACTCTGCAAGACTTGATTCACTTCCGTCCTCATAGGTAAACTTTCCAACATTTCCGAGTACAACACCGGTCTCAGTAGATGAATTTAGGTTCTCATATCCGAGATCAATGGAAGTGATACCATTTTCGGCAAGAGTGCTGAGCTCGCTCTTTTCAGATATGCCATTATGATTCTTATCCTGCCAAACAAGGAGCTTATCAAAGTTCTCATCGTTTTTATCTATGATACCATCCTGATTTGTATCAAATTCAGATAATGCAGTAAATCCGTTGGCAGCTTTGGAACCGTCAGCCATTGGAGTATTATCGCCGAACACCTCTGTACCATCGTTTATCATGCCATCTTCATTGCGATCGTAAGCAAGAAGTGCTTCATCTCCACGAGTCCAGTTGATACGCTCTGCCATTCCATTTGCATCAAGGTCAAAGTTTACGCCATCGTTCAAATCAGTCGGATCAAAACCGTCATTCTTAAGATCAAGAACAATAGGATCTACGGTCTGGTTTTCACCTGAGTTAACATTATCATTTGCTTGAGAACCTGCGCCGCCTCCACCGTTTCCGCCGCTGCCTCCATTACCTCCGCCAGGTTGGTTATGCTTTTGGGGATCGTAAGGTTCATCTGCAACGAATCCGTCTCCATCAAGGTCGACCTTTTTCTCTGCTTCATAATTCTTCTTGGACTGTTCATATTCTAACAATATCTTAGCTTTGTCATCAACTGCTTGTCTCATTTCATCATTAAGGAAAGGTTTATATGCCTGTCCATATTCGACAAATTCTCTGCATTCATTAATGTCCATTTGTCCTTCGTCGCCGTTGACTATCTTTTCAATCTCTTCATCAAGCTCTTTAAGCTGCTTTACATATCCTGATATAAGTTTTATACCCTTTTCTAACGTTTTACTTGCGGTTTTAAATACTTCTGAACAGATATCACCAACTGTTCCGGGAATCAGCCCAGAAAAATTGGAAGCAACATTAAAAACATTTACCATTGAATTTGCAAGTATTGTTGCTTTATCGCTAGGGTCATCTGTACTGTTGTATTTACTTATTGTTTTGTAAAAATCACGAACATCACCTATTGAATCAAGTGCTGCAAAAGCAATCGGACTTATTTTATTATACTCATTCTCAAAAATATGTGTACTCGGGTTCTTTCTCGCAACCTTAGCCAACAATTCGTTCGAATCATCTGCTAATCTGCCGCTGTCCAGTATAAAATTAGACATAGTACCATAATTTAACGTTGTACCATTCTTTTTGAATGTAAACTTAATAGCTTTATCAGCTAAATGTGAAGCACTTGATACCTTATCAAGCCACCAATCAGGATCTTTCAATTCTTTTTTTGTGATTGTTAATGAATCTTCTAATTTGTCTGCTTTTTCTTTGAATAATGTTCCGTCAGGCAGCTTATATGCTATATCGTACATCTTGCCTGCGTCATCTAAAATATCATAAATAATTTCCACATATGCATGGCTTTCAAACTGTTCGCCCATTTTTTATTCCTCCATTGCTATAATATTTAGTTTATGGGTATTTTCCTGAACATTTCAATTACAATTACTGATTTTAACTGCCTTTCGTAAACACAATAAGGCGGATTTAGTATGCCGACTAAATATCCGCCTGATTATGGGCTTATGAATGAAATTGGACAGAATTCACCTATCATTAAATTCATTATTTTTCCTCCTATATCATATTTGATTAAACAAATACCCCAATTTAATCAAATGATATTATATAACATTTTCTCAAAATTGTCAATACATTTTTTGCTGTTTTGTATATACCGTATTTATTCATTCGATTAAGCCCTTTTTATACCACATCTCTAAGCTAATCATAATATGAAATATCTTGTTGTTAAATTATAGTATGCTACAATTTGTATCCCTATCTAACAAATAATAATCAAATATGTTTTTCTCTTTTACCACTCCTTTTATCTCTGATTATAGCACCATCTGTTATGATATTATTATTCTTTTAATTTACATCTGAACTACTCATTTATTATAGCTAATATGGATTTTACAGTTATATAAAACAAATATTAAGTTAATTATAAAACATTTTTAGTAACTATAGACATTTGATATTTATTATTTTATAATATAGGTGGATATTTCACTTATCTATAAAAGGAGTGTCTAATATGCAATTAAATTTTCGTCGTGCAATTACATTTCTTTGTTCTGCTACGCTTGCTATCTCATCTGCTATTCCTCTATCAGCTTTTGCTGATTGGGAACATATTGGCTTCATGGGCGATCTGAACAATGATAAAGAACTAAACATGGCCGACCTTGTTATAATGAAACGACATCTGCTCGGTATTGAACCGATTAACGACAGCAACAGTTATCACGTTCATAATTCATTTATCGGAATTCACGGAGCAGACGGTTTTCAGGCAGGTGAATATTTCGTCACTGCAGACATTAATCAGGACGGAGCAGTTGACATCTTCGATTATATTCATCTCAGAAAAGATATTGTAAACAACAGTGCCCTTTGGGTATGGCAATGGCAAAATGAAAGTACTGTCTCAGATGATCCACTTGAAGGGAACGGAGATTTTATCGGAGCTTCAGTCAATGATGTATATAAATTTATGCCTTCACAAGGCAACGGAAGAATGCTTATTATTTATGCAGATTTTGCCGACTGTAAGTTCAGCTATCTCCCGACTACAGACGAAATAGAAGAAATTGCTTTCGGCGAAGAAAAACAAGAGAGCCCCCTATACCCATGGGAAAGCGTATCAGCATTTTTCAAACGTTCCTCAAAAGGTGCTCTTGAACTCAGTGGAAAAGCTTATCACTACAGCACAGGAAACTCTGTCAACAATTATCAACAGGTCAAAGGGCAGAAAGCGCTACTGACCGAGGCATGCAAGGCACTTGACAGTGAGATTAACTTTAAAGATTTCGACGGTGACAACGATGGTTACATAGATACTCTTGTTCTTATAGTGCCAGGACAGGCGAGTAATGACACATGGTGGCCTGCATCAGTTCAATTTGGAAATGACAAATATATATACGACGGAATGAAAATTGGTCACATGATAACAGGAAACTGTCAAATCAATTCTTCCTCTGACTATAGGGATTTTGTGTCAACTCTTACCCATGAAACAGGTCATTGTATGGGGCTTCCTGATTATTACCGATATGATAAAAGCAAAGACGCTGACGGACTTCATGGAACTGCAGGAAGCGAGCTTATGGACGACACAGGCGGTGATCTTAGCTGCGTATCAAAACTGCACCTTGGATGGTACAAAACGAATCAGGTACAGGTTTATGATCCTTCATCAGTAACACAAACCTTTACTCTACATAATGCTCAGACTTCGAAAGGTAATACAATTATTATCCCATATGGGGAACTCGATAACCGTTACCATAGTGAATACATGATGATAGAATACACCACCAAACAAGCTAATAACAGTTCTCCACCGTGGTATGTATCAATGGGTGAAGGAATACGGATATATCACGTTGATGCTTCGCTTTACAATAACGGCTGGTGGACATCTTTCCGTTATGCAAGCGGCTCAGAATTTACTGATAATTACGAAGGCAGACGTTTTATCAGACTCATAGACGATACCAGGTCAGATAATATATACAAGACAGGATCTGTCATTAACGAAAACATTGAGGGATTTCACTGGTATGACAATAATGGAAGACAAACTATAGATACAGGTTTAACCATTGAGATAGGCGAAAAAAAGAACGACTCCTACACGATAACTATCAAAAACAATAACATACGCTGACATTTCATTTTATTCGACTACTTTCTTTAATTAATCTAAAATAAAAGACGCCGTCGATATCAAAAATGTCATCTATCTTGTTATTTCATATCTCTAAACTACGTTTAACAAAAAAACGGACTCATTTCAAGTCCGTTTTTTTGTCATATGTATCAAGGAAACGATGAACTCCTTCATTGTCCTTATATGCGATGACCGTATTCGTATTAACGTTCTCAACGCTGCGGAAGATGTTCTTTTCAACCTGAGGATTGATTTTTTTCAGCTCCGCTATAAGGTTCTTTATCTCCATTCTTTTTGAAACTGTTCGACTGTCCGGAGCACAGGTGGTGCATGTATCCGTAAACTTACAAGCACACTGTATGAAATGCAGACCGTTATAGTCTCGCCAATGCTTTATATCAGCTTCACGAACAAGATAAAGAGGGCGAATGAGTTCCATCCCCTCAAAATTTGTGCTATGAAGCTTAGGCATCATAGTCTGTACCTGTCCGCCGTAAAGCATTCCCATGAGAATAGTCTCGATAACGTCATCAAAATGATGTCCAAGGGCTATTTTATTACATCCCAGTGCCTTGGCGTGGCTGTAAAGGTAGCCTCTTCTCATTCTGGCACATATATAGCAGGGATTTTTTTCAATATTATAAACAGAATCAAAGATATCCGACTCAAATATATGCACGGGTATCGACATTGAACGGGCATTTTCTTCGATAACATGGCGATTTTCTGGGCTGTAACCTGGATCCATAACAAGAAACTCCACCTCAAAGGGGAATTTGTCATGCCTTTTCAGCTCTTGAAACAGCTTTGCCATAAGCATGGAATCCTTTCCGCCCGAAATACAGACGGCTATCTTATCATTTGGTTTTACCAGCTCGTACTCATTAATCGCCTTTGTAAACTTGCACCATATAGACTTCTTAAACTTCTTACGTAAGCTTAGTTCCACATCAGCAGTAACCTGACGGTCAGCCATTTTTATCCTTAGCCATTCTACATATCCGCCCAACAGGTCGTATGCATCTAAACCACTGTCACACAGTTCTTCTGCGGTCTGTCCGCTGATGATTCCGCTTCTGCAACAGATTATGATTTTTTTATCTTTTGGAAGTTCCTCAGCACATAGCTTATCCTGTGCTATATTCACTGCTCCGTCAATATGACCGTACTCAAAAGCTGAACTGTCACGGATATCTATCAATAAATACTCAGAACTTTCAAGCCTTTCAAGCTCCTCGGCAGTAATGCCTCTGCTCATCAAAACACTCCTTGTTCTTCATTATGTTGCTTTTTCTCAATAGGAAGCTCCACTGTAAACACAGTTCCCTTTCCCTCCTCACTGTCAACCCGAACAGTACCGTTATGGTAAAGAACACCGTGCTTAACAATTGAAAGTCCCAGGCCTGTACCTTTTATCCTGCTGGAACGACTTTTATCCACTCGATAGAAGCGCTCAAAAACGCGGCCTAAGTATTGCTTTGGGATTCCAATTCCCGTATCACTGACAGTAATTATCACTCTCTGAGGAACATGCGATACCTTCACGCTGAGACTTCCACCGCTAACATTATACTTAATGCCGTTATCGCATAAATTGTAAAGGACCTCACTTAGAATTGTACGACTGCCCATTACAGACACCTTTTCACCCGAAAGAGATGTAACGACACCCTTTTCTTCGGAATTCAGCTTTAATCTGTCAAGAACTTCTTCAGCAAGAGCATAGAGTTCGATACTCTCGTTCTCACGTGGAGCAGTATCCTCGTCTAGCTTTGAAAGCGAAACTATATCATTGATTAGATTTATAAGTCTTTCAGATTCGCTACGGATATTTCCACCAAATTCAGCCACATCTCCACTCTGCACCATACCGTTGGCCAACATATCCGCGATACCATAGATGGTTGTGAGTGGTGTTTTCAGCTCATGAGAAACATTCGACGTGAATTCACGGCGCATAGTTTCAAGCTCTTGCTTTTCTGTAATGTCCATGATAAAAACTACGATTCCGCAGACCATATCTATACTGTTGGCAGGGCTTGCGATGACCTCTCTCTGTCCATCACCGGTACGCAGTATGCATTCAGAACGCCTTCCACCCAAAGCATTAAGAAGACATCGACGGAAAACGTCAGAATTATTAAGGGCGTAAATGCTTTGTCCCTGATTGAACGAACCTGCCCCCAGAAGCCTTAAAGCACTGGAATTACAAGTGAGAACAATAAGTTTAGGATCGGCTATTATTAACCCTTCCTCCATACTTTCAGTCATAAGACTGAACTGCTCTCGGCTGCTTTGCAGCTCGTCCATCTGTCTGCTGACCTTTATGTTCTGCGTGCTAAGCTTTTCAAGCAACGGTGTGAGTTCCTTGTAGTTCTTCTTGGCTTTGGGGTGATCAAGATCGATATTATTTATCGGCCTTACAATGGTTCTTGATACCATTGAAGCCGCAAGAACCGAAAAAAGCACAACTGCGATAAGTATTGCAAGCATCGGATTCAGAATGTTTAACAATGACGCCGTCAGAGAACTGTGCCCACCAGAAACTCTTATAACGGAGCCATCACGTAGCCTTATGGCATGATTTATGGTTTTCTGCATTATTGTACTTGAATATCTTGAAGAGCTGCCCTCGCCACTCTCAAAAGCCTGTAATATTTCCTCGCGGTCAGAGTGATTTTCAAGAGAATCCGGATCCTCATCAGTGTCATATACTACATTTCCACTCGAATCTATCCATGTTACGCGAATATTTCCACCGAAATCAGTTTTATCGAGATAGTTGCCTCCGCATTGCTCTACTGCCGAAGCTATAAGTCTTGCATTGGTTTTTACTTCTGCGGATGCTATTTCTGCAGACCTGCTCGAAAGCACAGCTGTAATTAGAAATATCGCTGCAAGCAAGGTCATAATACATATCGAAATAATACTAAGGAATATTTTTTTAGTCACCTGTTTCGTCACCTGCCTTATAACCCACTCCACGGATAGTCTGAATGACATCACCGCAGCTACCGAGTTTCTGCCTGAGCGTCCTTATATGAACATCAACAGTACGGCTCTCACCAGAAAAATCGTAGCCCCATATCTCTTTCAGAAGGCTGTCGCGCGAATAGACCTCTCCTCTGTTTCTGATAAGAAACAACAGCATATCGTATTCCTTGAGCGTAAGGGTTATTTTTTCTCCGTCCGCAAAAACCTCATGCTTAGAAGGAAATATGCAAATTCCTCCGAGTTCCAGTCTTTCACTCTCTGTCGGAGTATCTGAAGTCCGGCGAAGAAGTGCCTTTATTCTCGATATGAGCTCAAGCATTCCGAAAGGCTTTGCAATATAATCATCAGCTCCGTTGTCAAGTCCCTCTACCTTATCGAGTTCAGATCCCTTTGCAGTAAGCATTATTACTGGAAGTTTCCTTGTCTCAGAAGCACATCGCAGCTTTTTCAGCACAGTGAGGCCGTCCTCTTCAGGAAGCATACGGTCAAGAAGAAGCAAGTCGGGAAGCTGCTTTTCCATTGCCTCCCTGAGTTCAGATGGAGTTTCAAAACCTTCCGCCTCCATACCCGAGGTTCTCAAACCGTAAAGCACGAAATTCCTTATTCCTGATTCATCTTCAAGCATATAAATCATCTATCACACCTCCTGTGAGGACAGATCATATTCCACCATTGTTTTGGGTGTCCCGAATGTAGTATTACAATTAAAGATCTGTCTACCATATACCAATCACAAGCAAAGTCTGTTTCATTCTAACATACACTTGTCATACCTACTATTAATATATAATTATACGTCTAAAATTGAAAAAATTCAAGTCCCTGTTAAAAACAGCCGAAAATACGGTAGAATGCACCATAAATTTTTTGTGCATTTTTTAAAAAATAGTTGAATTTCTAAGTCGTTTGTGTTATACTGTAATGTGCAGACTTTTGCATAATTATATAATTCCGCCCTATTCAGACTTCAAAATATAAATGTATACGGCGGAGGATCGGAGTAAATAATGCTTTTTTCAAATATGCTTACAGCTATCGCCAAAATATCAGATGTTGAGGATCCATCTATTTTTCCATTTCCCTCATGGATGCTTATCGGAGTAGTAATAGCTTCTGTTATATTTTTTGGTTACAGATTTGCTGTACAGAAAAAACCATTTCAGCTTATTTTCGCAATAGCAGCTCCTATAGCACTGCTACTGCTGCTCTCAAAAAATAAAACGGTTTTCTACACAGTTGGAATTATAGAGTTTATCCTTATCCTTTCTGCTTTCATATCATCAATAATATGCAAACCTAAGAAAACCGAAGAAACAGCTGCTTCCGATAAGGAAAGCAAAAGCGAGGAAAACTAAGCTATGAAGATATCAGTCCTGGACTGGTACACAGTCACTATAAACGGTGATATTCCAACAACTCAGCTTGAAGCGCTGGGTGACGTTAAGATAATACCGCTCACAAAGCCCGAGGAAACCGCCGCAAATATAGGCGACGCCGATATCGTGCTTTGTAACAAGGTACTTATCACAAAGGAAATAATTGACGCCTGCCCAAACATCAAATATGTGGGACTTTTCGCAACAGGCTTCAACAATGTTGATATCGCCTATGCCGCTGAAAAGGGAATAACTGTCTGCAATGCAGGACAATACTCTACAAATTCTGTAGCTCAGCAAATATTCGCATACATACTTGACCATTTTAATCGGATAAGGGACTACGATATTGCAGTAAAGAACGGTGAATGGGAGAGTTCACCTACTTTTTCTTACTTTCCTGTACCTACTTATGAGCTTTCGGGGAAAACTCTTTCAATAGTCGGATTCGGCTCTATCGGACGCAAGGTTGCAGAGATAGGATCTGCATTCGGCATGAATATTATCGTAAACACAAGAACACAGCCTAAAGACTGCCCTTACAAGGTCACAGACCTTTACACTGCTGTTGAAAAAGCTGACGTGCTCACATTTCACTGCCCACTTACAGATAAAACTGCAGGAATGATAAACGGCGAACTCATTTCTCACATGAAGCCATCTGCAATGCTGATAAACACTTCACGTGGCGGAGTATTAAACGAAGCCGACCTTGCTCAGGCTTTAAATAACAAAAGAATCGCAGCTGCATACCTTGATGTGCTGGAAAAGGAACCGATGTCTCCCAAGACCCCACTCAAGGGTGTGAAAAATTGCGTTATCACGCCCCACACAGCATGGGCTCCCCTTGAGACAAGACAACGCCTTGTAGACATAGTATGTGAGAACCTCAGAGCATGGCAGAAAGGCTGTCCGCAGAATAAAGTCAACTGAAGGAAGATACACTTATGAGAAATATATCCGAAAAAAAGCGTATCGTCATAAAACTTGGAACTTCAACCCTTGCCCATAAAACAGGCAAGCTAAATATACGCCGCATGACAAATCTTGTCCGCGTCATTTCCGATCTGCACAACTCTGGACGTGAGATTATAATGGTCTCATCGGGAGCTGTCGGTCTCGGCGCCGGAAAGCTTGGTCTCCCAGAGAAACCGAAGGACACCAAGACCAAGCAGGCAGTTGCTGCTATAGGTCAGTGTGAACTCATGCACGTATACGACGATATGTTCGCAAAATACAGTGTTACAGTAGCGCAGATACTGCTTACTAAAACCATTATAAATAACCCAAATCACTGTGAAAACTTCATGAATACTGTAGAGAAGCTAGTGAATATGGATGTTATCCCGATAGTTAATGAAAATGACACTATCGCTATCGACGAGCTAGAACTTGAGATTGGCGAGAACGACTCTCTTTCCGCCCTTGTTGCGGAACTTTCAAGAGCAGATCTGTTGCTTATACTCTCGGACATCGATGCTCTTTATGACGGAGATCCTCGTGAAAATCCAGATGCCAAACCTATACCTATCGTAGAAAGGATCACACCTGAGATAGAGGCCATGGCAGGTGGTGCAGGCTCACCGTTAGGCACAGGTGGTATGTCAACAAAGATAAATGCTGCAAAAATAGCCACAAATGCAGGCATAGACATGATAATAATGAACGGAAGAGATCCTGAAAAGCTTTACGACCTCTTTGAGGATAAGGAGATAGGAACTCTCTTCAAGGCACAGTAAAGCAGTAAAACAGAGCTTTTATTCAGATTTAACAACAAGAGGTGTAAATATGAGCTATACAGAGGAACTGGGAAAAAGAGCCAAGGCTGCTGAGGCAGCAGCTGCAGTCGCTTCAACTTCACAGAAAGACAAAGCACTTGCAGAGATTTCAAAGGCTCTCCTTGAAAACAAAGAGCTTATAATCGCAGAAAATGCAAAGGATATTGCCGCTGCAAAGGCTAATGGAATGACAGAAGCCAAGCAGGACAGACTCAAGCTTGACGAAAAGCGCATAGAGGGTATCGCAAAGGGTGTCGATGAGCTCATCGCTCTGAAAGATCCCATCGGCGAGATTGTTGGCGGTGGAAGCCGGCCCAATGGCTTACAAATAATCAAAACAAGAGTGCCTCTCGGTGTTATCGGCATAATCTACGAATCACGACCAAATGTTACCGTTGATGCAGCTGCGCTCTGCCTCAAGGCTGGAAACGTAGTTATACTCAAGGGTGGCAAGGAAGCTATAAACTCAAACATCTGCCTTGGAAAGATAATGCGCAATGCAATTGAAAAGGCTGGTCTCCCTGCTGATATCATTCAGGTAGTGGACAATACCGACCGTGAGACCACAAATGAAATCATGCGGCTCAACGGCTATGTTGACGTTATAATTCCAAGAGGTAGCGCAAACCTCATACAGGCTGTTGTAAAAACAGCTACCGTACCTGTTATCGAAACAGGAGCAGGCAACTGCCACGTCTACGTTGACTCTTCCGCTGACCTTAATATGGCTGTGGAGATAACAGACAACGCCAAAACTCAGCGTCCATCTGTATGCAACGCTATTGAAAGCCTTCTTGTTCACAAGGATATTGCGGATAAGTTCCTGCCAATGATAGCAGAACGATTCAAATCTCATAATGTTAAGCTTTACGGCTGTGAGAGAACAATAGCTATCCTCGGAAGTTCTGTCGAAAAGGCTACAGAAACCGAATACGCAACAGAGTTCAATGATTTTATTATTGCCATAAAGGTAGTCGACGATATAGACGAAGCTATTGCTCATATCAGAAAGTACAGCACTAAGCATTCTGAGTGTATCGTTACAAGCTCACTTGAAAACGCACAAAAATTCCAGAAGCAAGTAGATGCAGCAGCTGTCTATGTAAATGCTTCTACCCGCTTCACAGATGGCGGTGAATTTGGCTTCGGCGCAGAAATAGGCATTTCCACACAGAAGCTCCACGCAAGAGGACCAATGGGCCTCACAGAACTTACTACTGTTAAATACCTGATCAACGGAAACGGACAGATCAGATAAATATTTGGAGGTCGAAATGGCTATTAGAAAAGATCTTGACGATATGCTCAACAGCCTTATGGAAGGTGGCGGCAGCGCAGGAAGTACTCCCGCAAGGAGTCATAACACTCCTCGTGCCACAAGAAAGAGCAAATTTGACAATATGTCTGTCGACGATCTGCTCCATGCACTGGAGGAAGAAAAGCAACACACAGATGATGAAGCTAGCGTTCCTAACGACGAACCGCCTGCTGTATGGGAGTTTGCTCCCCCGTCCGATAATTTGCCCTCATCCACACCGGAAGATGAAGACGTCCCGAATATCATCAACGAGGTAATGCACACGGAAGCATCTGCAGAGGTAACAAGGGTTTTTGATTCGATACCTTCGGCCGAGGAAATGCCAAAGCCCGTCAAGAAAAAGAAAATAGTTATTACAGGCGAGCTGCCTGATTACGAAGCTCTCCGCAGAGAGGAAATGGAGCGCGAAAAACAAGCTCAAAGGGCATCCGAAACTGCTGCCGAGGAGGCTCGCGCCGCTGAAAGAGCACGAAGAGCCGCTGAGGCTGCCGCCGAAAGAGCTCGTCTAGAAGAGGAAGCCAGACAGCGCAGACTTGCAAGAGAAGAAGCAGAAAGACAACAACTGGAACAGGAAGAGGCTGAGAGGCAGCGCCGTATAGCTCAGATTGAGGCTGAAAAGCAACGCAGAGCCGAAGAAGCTGCCGAACAGTCACGTCTTGCTGCAGAAGCTGAACAAGCTCGTCTTGCTGCAGAAGCTGAACAAGCTCGTCTTGCTGCAGAAGCTGAACAGGCACGTCTTACTGCAGAGGCTGAACAAGCTCGTCTTGCTGCAGAGGCTGAACAAGCTCGTCTTGCTGCAGAAGCTGAACAAGCTCGTCTTGCTGCAGAAGCTGAACAGGCACGTCTTGCTGCAGAGGCTGAACAGGCTCGTCATGCAATAGAAGTCGAGCAGCAGCGCAGGATAGAGGAAATGAAGCGCCTTGCAGAAGAGGCTGTTCCTGAAAACGTAAGATTTAATGATAATAATATTTCCGACGAAATAGACTCGACTATTGATGCTCTCGGAGAAGCAGCAGAAGCTTCTCAAATTGCAGATGCAGTCCCCGAAGAAGTTGAAAAGCCGAAGAAGATGGGCTTTTTTAAGAAGCTTATCAACAAAGCTAAGGAAGAATCCGAGGTTGCTGAGAAAAATGCTCCCGGGGATGGTCTTTTCGAACAGGATAACAGCGAAGTTTCAGCTACAGATCTTATTGATGCTGCTATAGCTGCAATAAATCACCCTGAAGATGAATCTTCAGTACCTGAGACAGATCCCGTAGGGAATATGCTTGACAATATACGTGAGGGAGCTGCTGAAGCTATTGCTGATATAGGAACTTCCGAGCCTAAGCAGTATATTCTCACTGACGAGGATATAATAGCTGGTCTCTCTCCCGACCTAAAGGTACGTTTCGACGCCCTTGATCCAGACAAGCAGAGACAAGTTATAGATATGAGGAGATCGCAGATGGGGGCAATTGCTCCCCCTGTCGTGGAAGAATCACCTGAAAATAGCTTTATCCCAGAAGAAGAGTTTGTTCCTGAACCTGCTATTGAAGAGCTTAGTGAAGCTCTTGCAGAGACAGAGTCAATCGATGAAATAATCAGCGATCATCAGGAAGAAGAAACTTCAATAGCAGAAGCTCCTGCTGATATCACCGAAAAAACGCAGAAAAAAACTGAGTCTGACTTTGATAACATACTCAGTGAAAATCCTGCAGAACTCATTGAACAACGTAGTGAGCACACAGAAAAAAGTCTTGTGAGCACATTTGCAGTCCCAGACGGTAGAAAGCGCCTTTATACTGTACTTGGCGTAGTCCTAACCGCTTTCGCTGTTATTGGTATCATTTCATCAATAATATGGGCAATAGGATGTTTCCGTAGTTTTACCTCAGGCGAGGTTAAGAAAGACAGCTTCACGCAGATGATATATCCTGCCGCTATTATGGATATAGAGCCATTCAGTGATCCCTCACAGCTTACTTCTGAGCAAATAATCACCGCTACAATATGGTCGATAATCATGGACAAGGACAAGGTATCCAACTACGAGCTCACTCTTGATACCGTTTCAATACCCGATGTTGACGTTGAAAAGTACGCAGTAGAGCTCTTTGGTGAAAAACTGCCTGAGTTTAATCATACTACCGTAGGCCCCGTAGAGTCCCGATTCTATTATGCAGATGGAGTTTACAATGTCAAGGCAAAAACCATTACACACACATATTCTCCAGAAATAAAATCCATAGTCAAAAGCGGCAAGGAGTATACTCTTACTGTTGACTACGTAGCAGAACTCCCACAATGGATGGAAAAAACCATAGCTAAACAGGCTGAGTACAAACTCACAGAAAAGGAAGACGGAACATTCCGCTTCAATTCTATGAAGATACTTTCCGTTAACAACGGAAATCTCTGATATAAAAACTCTCAGGTTCGGAAAGGTATGACCACTTTTCCGGACCTGTTTTCTTAAAATGTTACAATTAAGAAAAATTCGCGCTTAAAATATTACAAAAAAAATACAAATTCACAGTAATCAAGAATATACCGCCCTAAATAGTTGACATTTTACGATTTTATTGATAAAATAGATATGATGCCATATTTGTGCATATATTATTTTTAGAAGGAGGAGCTGCTTTGGGAGACAGTAAATATTGTAACAGATGCATGGAACAATATGACAGCTCGCTTCATGTTTGTCCTTCATGCGGATATGTTGAAAGCTCTGAATATAACCCTATGTACGTTCCACCTGCAACGATACTTCACAGTAAGTACATATGCGGTAATCTTCTTGAATACAACGGAGAAGGCGCGACATATATCGGCTCTGATATAACAACAGGCAAAAAGGTGTTTATCAGGGAATATATGCCTATAAACCTTTGTACCCGAGTAAAAAACAAAGCAACAATCAGCGTTAACTATAATAACCTTGCAAAATATAAGGCTTTTATGGCTGAGTATACTGAGTTGAACAAGTCTCTTGCAAGACTCAGGAACAATCCAAATATCCCTCCCGTTCTCGATATGTTTGCTGAAAACAATACAACCTATACCATATTTGAGTACATTGAGGGTGTGAAAATGCTGGACTACCTCAAGGAAAACGCAGGCGAGCTCAGCTGGGAGCAGGTTTCGAAGATATTTCCTCCTCTTTTCACAACTATCGGAATACTCCATAACGCAGGTATCATACATCGCGCTATAAGCCCTGATACGGTATATATTACCGACAAGGGTGAGCTTAAGCTCTCAGGCTTCTGCGTTTCTGCCGTAAGAACAGCAAATGCAGGTCTTGAATATGAACTTTTCAAGGGCTATGCAGCTCCTGAGCAGTATTCGGCAAGCAGCAGTAGTCGTCAGGGTTCATGGACAGATGTTTACGGAGTTTGCGCTCTCCTTTACAGAGCTTTAACAGGTTGTATGCCAGTTGATTCCGTAAGCCGTCAGAATCACGACGACCTTCACGAACCACATACTCTTGACTCAAGCATACCTAAACACGTGTCACGTGTCATAATGGAAGGTATGAACCTCAACGGAAGAGATCGTATTCAGACTATCACTGAGCTTGTAACAAGACTATTTGAACAACCTTCCGAGGAAACTGAAAAGTTTGAAGAAGAGGAAGAATTCGACAGCACTCTCTTTCTTAACGACCGTCCAGGCATTCAGCAGGAATCTTCACCTGCCCCTGCATATCATGCAACACAGCCTGTACAACCGCTTCCAGAGACAGAGGTTATACATCAACGTAGTACTCATTCATACCGAAAGCCTCAGCGCGATCCAAGCTATAGCTATGAAAAGATTAACACGGTTGACCGCATAAAGGTGCCGATAATCATAGGAATACTCTTTCTTGGCATACTCATGGCGTTAGTAGTCATAGTTATGAATCTGTTGCCCAAGAATGAGGAAAATGAGGTAAGCCGAACGAGCAGACGTTCCAAAGTGACAAGCGACAGCATTGTTGATGAGGTATCAACTTCAGCAACAAAGGAAAAGAACATCGTAGTTCCTGATCTAGTAGGAAAGTTCTATGAATTAGAAAAGGATAAATACAAGGATTCTTTCAAGCTCGAGGCAGTATTCTCATATAACGACAAATACGCTAGTGATATGATTTTTGAACAGGAAATCAAAGCAGGCGAAATGATTGCCGAAGGCGATACTCTTGTTATCCATGTCAGCAAGGGAAAGGGCTCAGCAACTATTCCTGATTTTACAGGAATGACTGTTTCCCAGTACAAAAACGCCCTTGATAAGGCAGGCATTTCGTCCCATAACTACCAGTTCCTTGAATCCCCCTCAGACTACAGTAAAACAGACACTATCGTTGAACTCCGTGTAGACGGAAAGCTTGTAGCTACAGGAACAGTATTTGATTGCTCCGCTGGCAAGAAACTCATGGTATACTATGCTTCCAAAAACGCAATTGCTACTACAGAAGCACCTACAACGACCACCGAAGCTGCTACAACTCATACAACTACAACCACACATGCCCCCACAACAACTCAGGCTCCAACAACAACTCAGCCGCCGACAACTACTGCCCCGCCAACTGAGCCCCCCACAGATCCGCCTACAGATCCACCAACTGATCCTCCGACGAATCCGCCTGTAGTTGAACCTACCACCATAGATGATGGTGGCCAGGGCTAATAGCTTACAAAACGCCATAGCATTTTTGCTATGGCGTTTTTCATTAAATATACCTAATAACAGGGAAATGCGCCGCAGTACTGGGATACTGTGGCGCGTTTTGAGAAAAGGATCTGAATGATCATGAAGATGTCGTTTTTTGGTCCAGCCTGCACTATGACGATCGCTGCTAATCGCATTCCGAATGTTAGTACAGTTTCATAAGCTTCATATGAAGCATTCGCTTTTCAGAAAATATCTTGAAAGCAATCATTTAGCAGTTTCAGCATCAGTCTTTACGTCTGAAGCTATACCTGCAGGATCTACATTATCAAATACAGTAATAAGGCTGAGCTGGAACTGCGTCTGCTTACCATCTGTATGAGTTACAGCCGCACCTGTTGAAATGTTCTTAAAGCCACACGACTTAGCTCCGTTAATGGAAGTATCACTGAAGAGCACATACTTGAACTTCTTCTGATACTTAACATCAACATCGCCTGTTACTATAGCATTTTCCTTCTTCCATGTACCGTCCTTCTCGTTAGTTGGATCATCGATACAGTTGAGAAGAGCAGTAGTCTGTGTAGTACCGCTCATAAGCTTTTCATCAACCTGTTTATCAGTAGAAGTAACTATGACTGTACCACCTGTGATATTGATACCTGAAACTGCGGTAAGTCCGCGATCACCACCTGCAACGAGTCTTCCACCGCTGATGTCAATAGTTGTTTCAGCTTGTACAGCATCATTGCCTGCCTTAATCTTAGTTTTACCGCCTTCAAAAGTAACAGCGTCCTTGCTGGACTTGATACCATCGCCCTCGGCTTCGACCTTGAGACTTCCGTCCTTTACTGTGATTGACTTCTTGGCTTTAATACCATCCGTCTTATTTTCGGTATTCAGCGTAGTAATCTTGATATCTCCACCGTTTATCTTGATATCATTGTTACAGGAAATAGCATCCTGAGTGTTAGCGTTAATATTAAGGACTCCATCGCCCTTTTCGCCGCCCTTTATAGTTATATCGTCTTTAGCCTCTATAACGGCTGCCTTTGCGAAGTCGCCTGCATAAACCGTATCGCCGTCAGAAATGGTATTTTCTGTGCCATCAACGATATTGATAGAAGTATTCTTAGCATTGTTCACGAGAATAGCAGGTGCACTCATACCCGTGATATTTGCTCCATTGAGGAATATCTTTACAGTCTCTGGGTCAGCAGTCTCATCAGCGATATTAACTATGATCTGACCGTCGTCAAGAGTACCATCCACATAATATTCACCTGAATGGGTTATAGTTACCTTAGTATCCTCAACAGTGGCATTTTCACCTTCTACATCGATAGAAGTATTTTTAAGATGTATCTTTACCGCATCAACGGCAGGCTGCTCCTGCGGATTATCAGTTTTGCCGCTACTGAGCTCCCCCTTGCCCAAGAGATACATTTGAATAGCAAGTGCATCGTTATTTGAAACACCGTCATTAGCACCGTTGCAGTCTGCATTTATCCAGCCCTGATCGGTTATAGCGTTCTTATCAGTACCGCCCCTGCCATACTTATTGGGATTGGAAAGCGCCTGCATTATCATAACAGCATCGGACATGTCCACACCGCCATCACAATTGGAGTCTCCAACCTTTTTCGAGACCTCTGCAGTCTCTGCCGCAAAGCTCATATAAGGCATTGCCGCAGCCGCCAAACAGGCAGCTGAAAGCCCTGCAATGAGCTTTTTCAAGCCATTGTTTTTCATAATGATCAAATCTCCTTTTTAATATCACCCAATCATAAGGTCAAACCAAGTTTGACTATGCTTAGATTATAATGGCTTCACCTTGAAATAACCTTAAAATTAACTTAAATTTGCTTAAAGATTACCATGATTGGGCATAATTTTGTTAAGTCACTAATATAATGTCTATACTTTTATTATACTATATTAAATTAATTTACGCAATTTAGAATAACGCACAAAAAATACCTTTTTCATTTGGACATCTTGCCAAATCCTTTCATTTGATGTATAATAAGAGTAATTAGTATTTGATCTGTAGTGATTGTTAATAGGCATGAACTGATATTGTCCGCCTTCATAATTCATTTATTGTAGGAACTTCTTTAATGAAAGGAGATGCAGCCATGATAGTAGATAAAAGCACTGAGCAAGTGTTTTCTGAGCTTGAAAAACACGGATTTGAGGCATATATGGTTGGTGGCTGCGTCCGCGACACTATAATGGGACGTGAATACAACGATATTGACATCACCACAAACGCATGTCCCGAAGAAATGCTTGATGTATTCAGCAACTATAAAGTTATACCAACGGGTTTAAAGCACGGAACAATCACTGTCCTGTGCAACGGAACTCCCTATGAGATCACTACATACCGAATCGATGGCAAATATACTGATCACCGCCGCCCCGATAACGTTGAATTCACATCAGACATTAAAGCTGACCTAGCACGCCGCGACTTCACTATAAACGCTGTAGCTATGGACATAAATGGCTGTATCATTGATCCATTTAACGGTATTCAAGATATGAAAGACGGTTTAATCCGCTGCGTCGGCGAACCTGAAAAACGCTTTACTGAGGACGCTCTTCGAATTATGAGAGCTGTCCGCTTTGCCTCGCAACTGAACTTTAATATTGAGATAAATACCTCAGAAGCGGTCCACCGCATGAAAGATCTTCTGCAGAATATCTCGCACGAACGTATCCGCGATGAACTGGACAAGCTTGTCTGCGGAAGCAATTGTGTTAACATACTCCTTGACTATAGTGACGTTATAACAGCTGTTATCCCTGAATTCAAGCCAAGTATCGGCCTTGATCAGTGCTCTCCCTATCACAAGTACACTGTCTGGGAACACACTGCTCGCGCCATAAGTTTTGCCCCTTCAGATGATGTCAAAATGCGCAGAACTCTGCTTTTCCACGATATTGGAAAACCTGCCTGCATGAAGTTCGACGAAACAGGCAGAGGCCATTTCAAGCAGCACGACCGTGTCGGCGCAGAAATTACTGAAAAGGTTATGAAAAGACTTCATTATGATACCAAATCCATATCTTATGCAGCGGCTCTAATCTCAAATCACAGCAAAAAAATCCGTAGTAAATCTGACGTGAAAAAGATGATGTATCGTATAGGCGATGAACTTTTTTTCGCACTTACGGAGATGAAAAAGTGTGATAATTCTGCCAAAAACGATTTCGTACTTAATGAAAACTTCTATTTTGATGAGCTTGCTAAAATGGGCAGGGAGGTAATCCGAAATGATGAGTGTCGAAGTCTCAAAGGGCTTGCCGTAAAAGGCTCTGATCTCATCGATATAGGCCTCTGCGGCACAGAAATAGGAGAAATGCAACATAAGCTCCTGGAACTTGTCATGGAGGACAAGCTCCCCAACGAAAAAGCAGATCTGCTTAAATACGCGGAACAGGAGTGTAAAAAATGAAAGGCAGGATACATTCGACCGAAAGCTTCGGGACAGTAGATGGCCCCGGAATACGCTTCGTGATATTCTTTCAAGGCTGTCCGTTGCGATGCAAGTACTGCCACAACCCCGATACATGGGATTTTTCGGGAGGTATTGAAACTACAGCTGAGGAGCTTATGAAAGAGTACGATTCCTACAAAGAGTTCCTAAAATCAGGTGGAATAACTGCAACAGGCGGCGAACCTCTTGCTCAGCCTGAATTTCTTGCAGAGCTATTCGCCCTTGCAAAAAGCAAGGGCGTCCACACATGCCTTGACACATCTGCAGGAGTTTTCAATCCCAAACAAACCGAAAAAATAGATGAAGTGCTAAAAAATACTGACCTTATTATGCTCGACATAAAACACATCGACAACGAAATGCACAAGGAACTGACAGGTATAGAAAACAGTAATATACTTAACTTTGCAGAGCATATCCGCGATCTTGACATACCTGTATGGATACGTCATGTCGTTGTCCCTGGAATAACAGACAAATATGAGGAGCTCTTTGCCCTCGGAGAATACCTCTCCACACTGCATAACCTTAAAGCTCTTGATGTACTTCCCTATCATGATATGGCAAAGCCAAAATATGCCGAGCTCGGACTCGAATACCCGTTGGGCGATACGCCACCTCTCACAAAAGCAGAAGCCATAAAAGCTCGGGAAACCATAATCTCAGGCATAAAATCAGGACTTCACAAGCAACAATGATACTCAATGACCTCTGTCACACGGCAGAGGTCATTTTCATATAATAATGTAATGAGATTAATTCGAAATACATAGAAGTGACTTTTGACAAAAGAAATGGTTCCATCAATCACCAAATGATACCTAATATGCATATTCGCAACCGGACTTATGTAAGATGCAGAACTGCATAAATATTTTTCTATTAAACGATATCAGCTTCCTTATGAAAACCGGCAATAATCTCTACCCAAACAAGCTAAAACAATAATTTATAATCACGGCGTGCCGTATGCCGAAAAGCGGTGGAGGAAAACCATGTGCGGAATTGCAGGAGCAATAAGCTTTAAAGAAGATATGCGTGAGGATATGAAAATCTACGAAAAAATGCAAAACGCGCTTTTGCATCGTGGTCCCGATCAACGTGGAATGTCACTGTTCCGCGAAGCCGCTTTGATTCACACACGACTTTCAGTCATCGACATAAACGGAGGCAGACAGCCCATGAACTTCGGAAATTACACCATAGTTTACAACGGGGAACTATACAATACCTATGAGCTTTTAAAGGAACTTGAAAATGAATTCGAGTTCACCTCTCATTCTGACACTGAAGTAATCCTGAAAAGCTATATAAAATGGGGAAGCTCCTGCGTTGAACGCTTTAACGGCATTTTTGCCTTTGCAGTCTATGATAAACAGGAACACCGTGTATTCATCGCACGTGACAGGATAGGCGTAAAACCACTGTTTTACTACCAAAATGAACGCAAGCTTATTTTTTCCTCAGAGCTTCCTTCTCTCCTCGAACATCCTGAAATTCCTCATGAAATAGACGAATACGGAGCTGCTGAGCTTCTTATAATGGCCCCTGGACGTACTTTAGGCTTCGGTGTTATACGTTGCATCAAGGAGCTGAAACCCGGCTGGTGCGGATATTACTCTCCTGACGGTCTGAAGCTCTGGGAATACTGGCGCCTCAAAGCTTTAGAGCTACACGAGAACTTTGAACAAACCGTCGAACATGTCCGCGAACTCGTTCTCGACTCAATAAGGCGTCAGCTGGTATCAGATGTACCGGTTTGTACTTTTCTTTCTGGTGGACTTGACTCCAGCCTTATATCGTCAGTTGCGGCTACAGAAATGAAAAAACAGGGCAAACAACTTACAACATTTTCAGTGGACTATCGCAACAACGAAAAATACTTCCAGAAGAGCCATTTTCAACCTGACAGCGATCCCGAGTATATAAGATGCATGGCTGAATATCTCTGCTCAGACCATCACTGGACAGTTGTAGATACTCCCGAACTGATAGCTGCTCTTGATGAGGCAGTTGAAGCTCGTGGATTACCTGGAATGGCAGACGTTGACGCTTCGCTTTTGCTTTTTTGCCGTGAAATCAAGAAACATGGCACTGTGGCACTTTCGGGTGAGTGCGCAGACGAAATATTCGGTGGCTACCCATGGTACAGAGATAAAGATATACGTATGACGGATGGTTTCCCGTGGGCTCAGAACACTGCCTACCGAAAGCGGTTCCTTTGCGATGACTATGCTGAACGTATAAATGTTGAAGAATACATCTACTCCGCTTACAGGACTACCGTTGACTACGCTGAAAAGCTCAGCACAGACAGTCCACTTGAATACCGAATGCGTGAAATGACTCAGTTGAACTTTCACTGGTTCATGCAGACTCTCCTTGACCGAAAGGACAGAATGTCTATGTACAGCGGACTTGAGGTCCGCGTACCATTCTGTGACTATCGTATAGCTGAATATCTGTACAACGTACCGTGGGAATACAAGGATTACAAAGGTAGAGAAAAAGGACTTCTCCGCGAAGCCATGAAGGAATGGCTCCCCGAAAAAGTCCTGTGGCGCAAGAAAAGTCCCTATCCCAAGACCCATAATCCTGCATTTTTAGCCGGAGTTACAGAAAAGCTCCAAAGTATACTTGATAATGGCGGAGAAAGACTAACACAGCTCGTTAATCGTGAAGAACTTGAAAAACTTCTCCACCACAAGGATAACGTGCAATGGTACGGTCAGCTTATGAATCTGCCTCAAACCATAGCTTATTTCATTCAGCTGAACTACTGGCTGGAAAGGTTTGATATAAAACTAAGATAAACAGTAATCTAAAAAATAAAAAACAGTTACAAAAAAGCAAAAGCTTCCTTATAACTGTTCTTATTATAATTATTTCAAATCCGACTTATTAAATATAAGTATACCACCAATAGTTGTGACAACAATAATAGCCAAATCAGCAAGAAGTATCACAGGCAGATGCTCTGGAACTTCAGTATATCCATATTCCACAATATTCACCTGATAGCTTGGAACCAATTCCGTAATTAACTCCTGTACCTTTTCACTCTTCACGAAAAGCAGGAATGCTGACAGCATTGATACAATATAGTGCATTGTAAGCGAAATAACAAATCCACCAATATTTTTCATGGAGTTGCAAAGGAACACGATAACTGCTGTAAAAGTAAGCTGTATAACCAAAGCAACAAACATATTCACAAATATCGCCTTTGAAGGGAACTCATTAAAGCCCATAAGTATACTGCCAAGTCCAATTACCGTCAGCCAAAATGCAAACTGATAAATAACAGCTACCGTAATCGAAACAATAAGACTAGCAAGATAGATATTCGTCCTCGAATGGCCTACGATAATCTTGTTTCTGATAGTATTGTTGCGGAAATCCTGGACGATGAGAAGACCAGCCGTAATACTTATAAGAAGTGGCATAGTTCCCGTCATCATGAATAACATTCCGTCAGCCTTTGGAGAAGCACTATCATCGAAAGTGCTAGAAAGAATAGTAACAAGGGTTAAAACGAACGCTGCAACACCCACAATAACCGCCAAAACGATATAAAATCTCTTGCCTTTGAAAAGTCGTCTGTAGCCTTCTGCGAGTAAATTAACCATTACGAGCACCTCCTACAAGTCCCATAAAGTAGTTTTCAAGGCTTTCGTGATGCTCGCTCATGGAATTAACGAAACAATTCTTTTCGTTAAGTGCCAGAACAAGTGGCGTTACCTGTATGGGAGTGAAAATGTCCGCCTCATTCGGAGAATATACTCTATATTCAGCTCCCATTCCGTCAAGCACCTCCGCAAGTAGCTTTGTGTCGTTGACATTGAGATGAACGGAACGTCGGCTAACCTTTTCAAGCTCCTCCGCACTCATTTCCTTGATAACATGTCCCTGCTCAATAAATCCGTAATGTGTGGCAAGTCGAGATAGCTCATCTAGAATATGACTGGAAATAAGTATAGTGATGCCCTTTTCGCGATTGAGCTTTAGTATCATCTCACGGACTTCCATAATTCCCTGAGGGTCGAGGCCGTTAATAGGCTCATCCAATACAAGGAACTCCGGATCTCCTACAAGAGAAAATGCAATACCAAGTCTCTGACGCATACCAAGTGAGAAATTCTTGGCTTTTTTCTTTCCTGTATTAGCAAGACCAACTAGCTTTAGAATGTCATCAAGCTTTTCATCGGAAATACCAAGAGCCTTTGTCTGCTGGATAAGGTTATCCTTTGCAGTCATTTCAGGATGTAGCGAAGGAGTTTCCACAACTGCACCTATTTTTCTTCGTACTTCAAGAAGCTTCTTGTCATTATCCTTCACTCCGAAAACAGAATAGCTACCCGAAGTAGGATAATTAAGTCCTGTAATTATACGGATAAGCGTAGTCTTACCGGCACCGTTTCTACCGACCATACCGTATATAGCGCCCTTAGGAACATTTATAGTCAAGTTATTAAGAGCTTTGAACTTGCCGTATGATTTCGACAAATTCTCGGTCTGGAGAATGTGATCCATATTGTCACCTTCCTGTCTTTTTGTTTATATTATAACAAAGTATATTCATATAAAAAGGCGGCCCTGCATAAAGCACGACCGCCTATAGTCGTTATATCAAATCAGCACGAACTAAATTATTCGTTGATCTTTGTAACAACGCCTGAACCAACTGTTCTACCACCCTCACGGATAGCGAAACGGAGTCCCTCTTCAATAGCGATAGGAGTGATGAGCTCAACGTCCATAGCAACGTTATCGCCAGGCATACACATTTCCTTGTCAGCAGGAAGAGTTACAACACCTGTAACGTCAGTTGTTCTGAAATAGAACTGAGGTCTG
>JAFZYX010000112.1 GCA_017616055.1 Ruminococcus sp. | reverse complement strand
TACAAAAAGATCGCTGCAGTACTGCTGGCAGCTGCAATGATCATACCAACAACTGTCAGTATTGCAGAGCCTTTGAACGTTTCCGCTGGTGAGATTTTGGGTGAGTCTACATTTGATTTTAAGATGCTGCCATGGCATCTTGTGTCGGCATCTCCTGCAAACCAGAATTTTGCAATTGAAGATGGAGCTTTACACATCTTAATCAGGGTGCCAGAGGGGCGTGACAAGGAAAAATGGGATCTTGAGTTAAGACATAGGAATCTCAATTTCATCAAAGGCCACGAGTATAAAGTGAGCTTCAAGGCAAAGGCGTCGCGAGAAGGCATGGAGCTTTGCTCGAAGATTGGTAATATCAAAGGGGATGAAGAGTACTTTGAGCTTGACGGCGAGTCCAATGATATGCACATGGGACCACATATGGGAGGTAATTGGCCGTTACTTCCTGTAAAGCTCACGACTGAATGGAAGACATATGAGGGTGTATTCATTCCTACAGAGGATCTTGAGGCAGTAGAATGGTGTTTCCAGTACGCAAAGGGAACAAAGTATTATGGCAATGCCCAGGTAGGTGATGAGATATGGTTTGATGATATGTCAATTTTTGATATGTCTGATGATACGATAGATAATCCACCTTATCCCTTCGGCTATATAACACGCTCAAACAGTAGGCTTGAGAATAACTATATATCAGTCAATCAATTAGGATATTATCAGGGCCTATCGAAAATAGCTACACTTGGCGATAATGCCGGCGATATTACCAAAGATTTTATTTACGAATCAAAGCCAATTGAGCTTGAAGGTAGCTATGATTTTGAGATAGTGAGTACCTATGATGATACCGTTGTTTACACAGGCAGAACATTTAGTCCAAGGAAAGACACGGATTCAGGCGACAGCGTCTGCAAGATTGACTTTACAGATTTCAATGATGAAGGTGAATACTACATTCGTATAAAGGGCAAGAAATGGAGATCTTTTCCGTTTAAGATAGGTAATAATATCTATAGTGACAAGGAAAACAATATTCTTACCAATTCGCTCAATTATTTTTATCAGAATCGTTCTGGTACTGCTATTGATAAAAAATATATAACATCAGGCGAAAAAGAAATGCTTGCTCATAAAGGCGGTCATAAGAATGATACGGGATTCGTTCAGAAGAAGTGGGTCAGGGAGTATCTGAATAAAGATGAGGCAGAGGTCACATATGCTTCATCAAAGCTTACAGCGAACGGTGGCTGGTATGATTCAGAAAATCACAGCAAGGATATGGTTGAGGGAGGAATTGCTCTTTGGACGCTTCAGAATATGTATGAGCATGCGATTAAATCATATAATGGAGCTAAGAAATTTGATGAAGGTTCTGGAACGGTGGTAGTTCCAGAAAACAACAATTCCTATCCTGATATACTCGATGAATGCAGGTATGAGCTTGACTTTATGTCAAGTATGAAGGTACAGCCTGATGAGGAAACATGGGGCGAATACACAGGAATGTATTATCAGCGCATACAGGATAGCGGGTGGACAGGTCTTGCTGTACACCCCTGGGATTATGAAGATGAATATGATACTGTTCGTATCGTCAGACCTCCGACATTCGCAGCAACTTTGAATTATGCTGCCTGTGCTGCACAGGGCGCAAGATTATGGGAACCGTATGATGCTTCATATGCCGAAAAACTAATGGAAAGTGCAAAAGAGGCATATGATGCCTACTTGAAGAACTGGTACGAGGCATCTTTAAATGAAGAATCTAATTCTGCTTCATTTTATGAGCCACTTGACGTGATGAAAACCACTTTGCCTTGCGATTATGATGTTCTGGACGACGCTTACTGGGCAGCTTGTGAGCTCTTTATCTCTGCAAGTCAGTTTGGCGATGATGACGCTGATGTGTATTATAAATATCTTTCCGATTACAGGGATGCATTTAAAGTCACTACAAGGATCACTGGCGGCAAAAATGTCAGCGGCGAGGGCTCATTTACTATGTTCAACAGTGGTAATACAGCTTCAGCTGGTTCACTTTCACTCGCTCTCAATAAGCATTATCTGACAGACGCTCAGAAGAAGACTCTGAACGATTCTATCACAAGTGCTGCTCAGGAATACATCAAGGAAGAAGAGTCACAGGGCTATGGTATTCCATACAAATATGACGGACCTGGATATGAGGATCCAACTTATATGCCGTCAGATTTTATCATTGACGGTTATGAGCTTGACTCAAATGAGCGTGTTCTCAATAATATGATTGCAATGGCATATGCTTATGACCTGACATGGGATAAAGAATATATTAACGGAGTTGTGACTGGTATGGATTACCTTCTCGGAAACAATCCACTGTCATTTTCATATATAACTGGGTACGGTTCATATCACGTAAAGAATCCGACTCACAGGTACTGGTGTTATGAGCTTGATAAGACGCTTCCGCAGGCGCCTGACGGTGTTATTGTCAGCGGTCCTACCCAGGATATTAGGGATGATTATATGCGTCTTCTTGGTATAGTAGCATTACATTCTTGGGATCCATCAGAGAGATACTATTATGATTCGGTAGAAGCGTGGTCTTCAAACAGCACTTCGCTCAGTATCAATGCATCTCTTGCGTGGGTATTGTCTTTCTTACAGGATGAAGTTTCGAGATTTGCGCCTGAAGCTGTGGTAAAAGGTGATGTTAATTCTGACGGAAAATTAAATATGGCAGATATGGTCCTGCTGAGAAAATGGCTGCTTGGCATTCGTAATACTGTACTTACCAACTGGAAGGCAGCTGACTTAAGCAAAGACAACCAGCTTGATATATTTGATCTATGCCTTATGAAAGATGAGATCATAAAGAATAATATCATAACTTATGTTGAACCGGACGAACGTTTTGAATATGGTATTCCGTTCTATGTTCTTAAGGATGGTCTGAAGCTTTACCTTGGTCCTAATGAAAGCTATGATTCCATAGCTTCTATTCCTGCGGATACACGCCTGATTGAAAAAGGAGCACAGAAAGGCAACAGTGAGTGGCTGTTTACAGAATATAATGGGCAGTATGGTTGGATCAATACCTTAGATTCGAACGGCAAAATGGTAATCTATTTTGAAGAAGTAGCAAAAAAGCCAGTAATATATCTCTATCCTGAGGAAGAGACAGATGTTCGTGTTGAACTTGAGCTTACGGAAGCCGATCTCTCAACGACATATCCGAGGTATAATAACGGCTGGGATGTAACAGCGTCTCCTGACGGTTTGCTTCTCAACAAGGCAGATGGAACACATCATAAGTATCTGTTCTGGGATGCAGCAAACTGCCGCACAAGATTTGACTTCTCAAAGGGATTCTGCGTGGCAGGAATTGATACCGAGAGTTTCCTCAAAGAAAAACTGACATATATGGGACTTACTGAAGAGGAAATGAATGAGTTCATTATATACTGGCTGCCGCTGATGGAGCACAACAAGTATAATCTCATCTCCTTCCAAGGCGATGCTTATACAAATTCAGCCAAGCTGAACATCACTCCGACACCTGACAGTCTTCTCCGTGTATTCATGGCTTACGTTCCGCTTGAAGAAGCAGTGAAAATCGAACCTCAGAAGCTTGAGACTTTTGAAAGAAAAGGCTTCTCAGTAGTTGAATGGGGTGGCACTGAAATCAAACAGTAAAGGAATAGTCTTATAGCAGTACTAATAAAGGCCATGCCTCATATATATTGGGGCATGGCCTTTGCGGCTTGCTGGATATATCAGTGATAGTACGAGTCGATTCCGAAATATTCTTCAAGAGTGAGTCCACTGTTATGAACGGCATAAGAAAGGTCTGTGCCTAAATAGCGTATGTGCCATGATTCATACTGATAACCTGTTATGTTCTCCTTTCCTTGAGGGTATCGGAGTATAAATCCATACTCATGGCAATGATTTTCAAGCCATGCAGCTTCAGGTGTTCCATCGAAAGTATGATCTATAGTATTTACATCAATAGCAAGTCCAGACTGATGTTCAGAATAACCTGCACGCGCTGAATATGAATCAGCAGCAGCTTGCCCGTCACGAGCAACAAAGTTGTTGTATATATTATATTGATCATTATAAGATCTGAAACCAGAGCCGAACTTCAGTTGTAATCCTTCCTTCGCGTATGCGTCGTTTACCATTTTGTTGAACTGAGTCTGACAAGTTTTATCAAGTCCTGGATTAAAGTTAGAAGGAAGACTGTATGACTTGTTTGCAATAAGAGCTCCTTGTATGTAGGTAATTCCTTCTATATTATATTGTATTGGTGCAGGCGCGTAGTCGGGGTCATCAGGTGATGGTGGAGATCCTACAGGGCGCAGCAACTGAGCTGGATTTGTAGTTTCTGGCTGTGTAGTTTCGACGCTTGTTGATACAGTCGTTGCTGACTGGGGTGTTATGGCCTCAGATGTGACAGTTGTTGGAGCGGTAATGACTTCTGTTTGAGTAGTTATTACAGTGGTATCGATTACAGCTTTTATTGTCGTATTAATGGGAATGTTTGATGTTGTGGTTATTGGAATTTTATCATCTTTATGAGTTGTTTGGGGTGTTGTGACAGCTATATTATCGTATGAGGTAGTCACAGTATCATTTTTTATTGCTGATGTAACGGGGGATTGGTTGTTGTCTGTTTTTCCGCATGCGGTACATGTAAGTGCAGTTACAAGAGCTAATGTAATAAATAATCTTTTATTCATTTTGATGTCCTCCTTAAGTGTATCAGGCTTTCTGTATAAAACATTCGTAGTAGTTGTGATAAGTGTTACATAAATATATATCTTTCTAGATGAGATAAGAAAAGTTTAATGAAAAAGTTATAAGATCATGCACTACATTAAGTGTTTATTTTAATAAAATTCGTGGGCGAATGTATAAGATATTACCAAAATGACTGAAATGATTAAATTAGTAGCGTGATTCACTGACCGAAAATTGCTAATTAGTTACCAAATATTGCGCTTTTATTAATAGCATATTTACTTTTATAGTTGTGTATTGTATATTTACATTGAAGATGTTAGACAATTGTGACATACATTCGGCATAATAAACATTTCGGGTGTATTTTTTAATGCAATTTACTGTTTTGTTTTTGCGTTCGGATATCAGTCGATTCCCTCTTTATTGTAAAGCATGATATGTTATACATTATTATTCGACTGTTTTTATTGATGCGCATAATGTTGTTATGCTGTTTGCATGGAACATTGTTCAGAACTATATAAAAACAAAGGAGTGATTAGAGTGGAAAACAACACACTCAAAAAGATCATCAGTGGAACTGTTTCTGCAATGATGATCGCAGCAAGCGTACCGTTCTCTGCTTCAGCCGCTATTGGAAACATTGATTTAGGCAGCGTTTCAGGCGGCAAGGTTGAGGGCGGCTTCGGAGGTTTCGGCGGCGGTATGGACTGGGGCGGAAACGGTGGCCAGGGCGGCATGGACTGGAGTGGCTTCGCAGGCGGATTTAACGGTGGCGGAGCAAACATTGGTTCAGACGCAGGTAACGGCGGAAACGCTCAGTCAGGTCTTAACGCTAAGATCAAGGGCGATATGCCTACAACTGTTCCAAGCGGAGCAGAAAAGAGCAGTCAGTGCAAGGTCGAGAAAAAGAATTATATGTGTAAATATACAGGCAAACAGAAGACCTGTAATGTAATTCTTCCTCCAAACTATGATTCAAGCAAAAAATATCCTGTAATGTTCGTTCTCCATGGTATCATGGGAAGTGAAAACGACATGGTAAGCGGAATGGGCGTTCAGGAGCTTATGACAGGACTTATGTCTAGCGGTCAGGCAGAGGAGTTTATAGCAGTAACTCCTAATATGTTCACCAGCAAGACTATGAGCGGCCCTAGCGGTATAAATCAGCAGACATGTGCAGAGTATGATAACTTTCTGTATGATGTAACAGAAAGCCTCCTTCCTTTCATCAAGGAGAATTACTCTGTAAAGGAAGGCAGAGAATATACAGCTATCACAGGATTCTCAATGGGTGGCCGTGAGGCTATCTACTGTGGACTTATGCGTCCTGACGTATTTGGTTACGTTGGTGGTGCTTGTCCTGCACCAGGTATTACACCTGGTTCAGATATGTATATGACACATCCAGGCTGTATGCAGGAAAGTGAAATGAAGTTCAGGGATGTTGGACCTGAGCCTGAGGTATTTATGATCACAGGTGGTACAAACGACTCTGTTGTTGGTACTTTCCCGTCACAGTACAGCAGCATTCTTACAAAGAACGGTGTTGAGCATGTATACCAGTCAATTCCTGGTGGCGGACATGGTGCTGAGTCTGTAAAGCCTCATCTCTACACATTCTTCAGGTATGCGTTTAAGGCGGACGAGAGTAGTTCAGTGGTTACAACAACAACCACCACAACTACTACAACTACAACAAAGCCCGAGACTACAACAACTACAACTACTGTAAAGCAGTCAGATCCCAAGGAAGAGCTTAATGCAAAGGTTTCAAGATGGGGCGATGCAAACTGCGACAATGGAATAGATATGAGCGATGCAGTAGCTATTATGCAGTCTCTTGCAAATCCGAACAAGTATCAGCTCACAGCTCAGGGCAAATTCAATGCAGACGTTTATGAGGCAGGAAGCGGTATTACAACAAATGATGCATTTGTTATCCAGAAGTACCTTTTAGGCCTCATCAAGTCTCTCCCTGAGAGCTATTCGG
>JAFZYX010000111.1 GCA_017616055.1 Ruminococcus sp. | reverse complement strand
ATGCAGACCGTTATTCTGTTAACCGTTGCGGTGCAAAGACGTGTACAGTTTCTATACCGCTGAGAAATATGCATACTCCGGTTGAGGTCATAGACCTTGCAGATGTGGAGTCTACAGCAAAACTGCTTGCTGAATTTATAAAGGAGAGCTGATTATGAAAGAACTTCTTAAGGAATTGTGCATGGCGGACGGAGTTTCAGGCGACGAGAGTGCTGTACGTGAGCTTATAATCAGCAGGATAAAGGATGTTTGTGAGTATAGTGTTGACAACCTTGGCAGTATAATTTGCTTCAAAAAAGGAAAGAAAACTCCCGAAAAGAAACTGATGTTATGTGCCCATATGGATGAGGTTGGCTTTATAATTACATATATTCGTGCTGATGGTACTCTAAGTTTTGGAAATGTCGGCGGGATTGATCCATCGGTAGTAATCGGTAGACAGGTAAAGGTTGGAAGAACACGTATCAGTGGAGTGGTTGGCTCAACGGCAGTCCACAACCTCAGTAAGGAACAACGCGAGAAAGCTCCGACAACTGACAGTCTCTATATAGATATTGGAGCTGCTGATAAGGCAGAAGCTGAAAAGTTCGTTTCAATCGGAGATTGTGCTTATTTTGATTCCGAGTACACAGAGCTTGGTGGCAGCCGAATAAAATCGAAGGCTCTAGATGACCGTGCAGGTTGTGCTATGATGATAGAGCTAATGCACAGTGAGCTTGATTACGATACATATTTTGTTTTCAACGTTCAGGAGGAAATAGGTCTCCGCGGAGCTATAGCTTCTTCGTATTCGGTAGCTCCTGACTATGCAATAGTCCTTGAAACTACTACAGCTGCGGATATAGACGGAGCTTCGGGGGCAAAGAGAGTCTGTGAGGTCGGAAAGGGCCCTGTTGTTTCGTTTATGGATAGGCATACTATGTACGACAAGGAACTTTACCGTCTTGCCTTTGATATAGCTAAAGAAAAGGAAATTCCATGCCAGACCAAGACAATGATAGCAGGAGGAAACGATGCAGGAGCTGTTCATATAAGTGGTAAGGGAGTACGCACTATGGCAATATCACTGCCGTGCAGATACCTACATTCACCGTCATGTGTTATTGACTATACAGACCTTGAAAACTCATACAAGCTGGTACAAACTCTCATCGGAAGGATACATGAGATATGATAAAACTTATCGAACACGAGCATGAGCTTGACCGTGAGCTGCTCAACAAGACTCTTTCGGGTAAAAAAATGCTTGCTTACATGAGAGCCTACGGACCCAATTATGAATTCTGTCGTTTTTATAAGATAACCGACGGCATAGGAACAGGTTTCATGTTCATTATTAATTCAACGCTGATAATCTGCGGTGACGGAAAGCTTGAGCCGAATGACGAGATAGACCTCTTTGTTAGTATGAATCTGCCTTTCCGTATTGAGGGTGATCAGAAGATACTAGAGGGAATAACTATACCCGAGCGTTATCAGGTGTTGAACCGTACAATATTTGAGCTTATTCCTGATGATACGCCGCTTGAAGCTATCGAGGAACATGTAGAGTTCAATCCAAGTCTACCGGACGTATACAAGATACTCAGCGAGGGATTCCCAAATATCGCTGATTTCTCCCTGTGGTATACAGATACATCTCATCGCTGTCGACACGGTATAAGCAGAGTTTTTACATATCGTGAGTCCACAACTGCTTCTGCGGTATTTGATATAGGCAGTACCGTCCTTATCGGGCAGGTGGCCACGAACAAGGCTGCAAGAGGCCGCGGATACGCTCGCGAGTTCCTTAAATGGCTGGCAAAGTTCTTCAACGGCCTTGGTAAAAGAGCATATCTCCTTGCTCTTGATGTCAGAGTGAGCTTCTATCAGGAGATTGGTTTCCGTATCGCTGGTCGAGAGATTGTTCTCGAGCGAATAGATATCGAGAAGGAAAGTGCTGCAAAGGGTCGTCTTGATGAAAGATAACCATTCCTGCAAGGCAGCATTCAAATTATTAGGAAGTTAACGTGCATACAATGCGCGTTATAGCTTATTACGAATTATTAAGTACTATTTTTGGATTTAGTGCTTTACAACTCTGAAAAAAGGTGCTATAATGTTTTAAGACTGTGTTCAATGGCGAGCACAGGAAATATAAGGAGGTATTTCCATATGGGAAAAGTTAGAATCGGTATCGCAGGATATGGCAACCTCGGAAGAGGCGTTGAGCTTGCAATTCGTCAGAATGACGATATGGAGCTTGCTGGTATTTTTACTCGCCGTGATCCTTCCACAGTAAAGCCCCTCACAGCAGGTGCTAAGGTGTTTAAGATAGACGACGCCGAGAAAATGGTAAATGACATAGACGTTATGATAATCTGTGGTGGAAGTGCAACTGATCTTCCAAAGCAGACTCCTGCAATGGCAAAGCTCTTTAATGTTATTGACAGCTTCGATACTCATGCAAGGATTCCAGAGCACTTCGCAAATGTTGACAAGTCTGCAAAGGAGAGCGGTCATCTTGCTTTCATTTCACTTGGCTGGGATCCAGGTCTTTTCTCACTCAACAGACTTTATGCAGAGAGTATTCTTCCAAACGGCAAGAGTTACACATTTTGGGGCAAAGGTGTAAGTCAGGGCCATTCTGATGCTATACGCCGTGTTGAAGGTGTAAAGAAAGGCATACAGTATACTGTTCCGATTGAGTCAGCTATGGAAGCTGTACGTAGCGGAAGTCAGCCTGAGCTTACAACACGTCAGAAACATCTAAGAGAGTGCTGGGTAGTTCCAGAAGAGGGTGCTGATCTCGCTAAGATTGAGAACGACATTAAGACAATGAAGAACTATTTTGACGAATATGATACAACAGTAAACTTTATCAGTGAAGAGGAATTCAACGCTAAACACAACAATATGCCTCATGGCGGTTTCGTAATGAGAAGCGGTCTTACGGGCGATGGCGAGAAAACTCACCAGATGATAGAGTACTCACTCAAGCTCGAGTCAAACCCTGAGTTTACTGCAAGCGTGCTCATCTGTTACGCAAGAGCTCTTGCAAGACTCAAGGCGGAGGGAGCTACAGGCTGCAAGACAGCTTTCGATATTGCTCCGGCGTATCTTTCAAAACTGAGCGGTGAAGAACTTAGAGCATCAATGCTTTAATAGTTTCAAAACTCCCAAAGGAACTGATCGTTCTTTGGGAGTTTTTTCAGTAATTGATTTAGAGAGTGTGTTTGAACGCCTCATTTTTTATGCTAATAATTAGTACTATAAAGGTTAAGTGTTGATTTCTGTATCATATGCAGTTCGTACAATAAGCAGTAAAATCCTCTGTGTATTTTGTGAGTTTTGCTTTGAGTTTATTGACAATTTAGGCAACAAGTGGTACAATTATTATATAAAATATGACATATTTAGGGGGGATAATATGGCACTTACTAACGCAATATGCACTAACTGCGGAAAAACTGTTGAAGTTGATAAAAACAAGGACGCCTGGGTGTGTCCGCATTGTAGCACTCCTTTCATAGTAAGTAAAGCTGTGAATAAGTACAAGACAAAGCATAAGGAAATTAATAAAAAGGTAAAGGCTGTCAAGAAGCAGAGCAGCGACTTTGAAGTTCAGGACGGTGTTCTGACTGCGTATAAAGGCAACTCAGAGGACGTTACTATTCCAGGAGAGGTGCACAAGATAGCCAATCATGTTTTCGAGAACAATACCACATTAAAGCATATTACGTTTCATGACAAAATTGAGGAAATAGGTGGTTACGCTTTCCGCGGCTGTACAGCACTAGAGGAGATACAGTTTCCTGAGAGCATAAAAACTATTGATATATGGGCGTTTAGAGGATGTTCGTCGCTTAAGAGCGTTATTCTTCCTCCACATCTCTATGCTATATCTGATGCTCTTTTCGCGGATTGTACGGAACTCGCTTCTGTTGAGCTTAGTGAGCCTATAGGTGAGATTGGCGCATTTGCATTCTCGGGCTGTAAAAAGCTAGCGGAAATTGAAATCACGAAATATGTCTCACAGATTGGAAAATACGCATTTTCTGGTTGCGAAAAGCTTGAAAAAATCAATATTCCTGAAGGAGTTTCCTATATTCAAGAGTGTACATTTGCAAACTGTACTTCTTTGTCAGTTGTTGGTATACCGCGTACTATTAAGACTATCGGTGCGTCGGCTTTTCAGAACTGCACATCTCTCAGGAATATAGAGATACCTGTGGGAGTTATCAGTGTTGATGGATTCAGTGGCTGTACAGGGCTGAGAGCTATTGAGATACCTGCAGGAACTACTTCTATTGGCGATTTCAGCGGATGTGAGAACCTCGAGAGTATCCGTATTCCTGCGTCTGTTAAGAAGATAAGTGGCGGTTTTACTAACTGTCCGAATTTGCTGAATATTTCATGGCCTAATCTTTCTGAGAACGCTTCAAATTTCCCTGCATACTACGAAACTGTAATAGCAAGTCGAAAGACTGCAGGAAAGTGTATGTACTGTGGTGGCGACTTTAAGCTCATTACAAAAGTGTGCAAGGTTTGCGGAAAGAAAAAAGACTATTGACGAAATCGGGTTTTAGAGCTATAATATTATAATGTATAATGTAACATAAGGAGAATCATATGAAGCTCTTGACCCGAATTATAACAGCTTTTGCAGTTTTATCGGTAGTATATGCTACATGTGGCTGCGAAAAAAAGCAATCGGACTTAAGCGGGTCCGATACATATAACATGGCTTCTTCCACCTCTGATGTCTTTTCTGTAATGACTACAGGGGAAAAAACTGCTACAACTACTGTCACGTTATCAGTTACTGCTGATGTTACCTCTGCTGAGACAACTGTCAGCACTAATGTGACGGAAGTTACCACGGCAGCTGAAATTACCACAGTTACCACCGTCACAACAGAACAGCAACAAACAGAAGCACCAAAAAAGGGCTTCGATACCTGCATTGATGCTGCAATGGCTTATTACGACGCCTATCTGCGCGGAGATCCTGAAGCAGTCTACAATATGTTCTGTGCGGACGAGATTGAAGGCTATCATGCTTATCTTGACACGGAGCAAGCTGATCTTCTTGAAGGTAAAAATGCTCAGGTCATGTTTAAGCGCTCAAAGGTAATAAGCGCTATAAACGAATCTATCAAAAGAATTCATTCCATTATGGCTGAAAAGTCAAGCGTTCCGCCTGATCAGTGGACTACCACTATAGTTGAGCAGACTCTTAGGGCCACAGGCGAAAACGAGCTTAAGGACTTTAATAAACAACTCGGCACACATTTTACAAACGCTTCGGGCTGTGGCTACGTCTACTACAAGGACGGAAATGAGGAGCACGACTTTCTCGGCAACAGCTGCGGATTTGTTGAGCTTGACGGAAGATGGTACCTTTCTTATTCAACTGTTATGCACGCCGAGCTCCTGACGTATATGGATATTTACAGATGAGAGGGGGCGGTAATACCGCCCTTTTCTGCTAAAAAGAGCAAAGGAGAGTTATTATGTCGATACTCGAAAAAACAGGTGTTTTTGCCCTAGGTTTTCTCCTTATTGCAGTTTTAGCCTCAGAATTAGTCGATCTTATGGCAAATTTAATATTTGCCCCATTTTTTGGCATGAGAGTCACCACTATCTCCTTTTTTGGTTTGGAATTTACGATTTCAGACAACAAATGGATGAAAACGTTCCATAAGCTGAGCCCTATCATACAGCATGATGTGCGCTTTGACAGTCGCAAGCCTGTTGAGAGCTTCAGCGACAAAAAAGCGGATATGTTACGTTTTGTGACAGTAATCGCAAAATTAACCGTTGCAGTTTTAATATGTATGCTGTTCCGCGGTGTTTTTACAAAAACGGGAGCATACAATATGCTCGATCTATTTGTTATTTCTTTCGCCGTAGGAATGGTGTTTCACGCCTTATTTTCACTGGGAATCTACCTTTATACCAATCTTGTGCTCATGAAAAGGTTGGGAGGATACATAAATACACTAATCAAAAGACTGAGACAGGGGGAGAGTTTTGCTTCTCTTGATATGAAGCCAGTTGAAGAGTTAGGCTATAAGAACCCTACAAAGACAGAGCAGCTACTTTACTATCAGATATATATGGGCTATCTTGCTGCCGTTGGAAATTATGATGGTATGTGTGGTCCATCTCACCAGGCCATGAACTTCCTCATAGACAGGGAATACTTCGTGCAGGATACAGGCAGCTATTACTGGCTTATATTCTTCTTCTCCGAGATAGAGCCAAATATTCCTCTAACAGACATGCTTATGAAAAGGCTCGGAGATGTTATAAAAAGTGATAGGGATGCTAATGCAAAGCGCGTTCTAGCTTACTATTTTTTCAATATAAGACGGGATTTCACTAGTGCTCAGCAAATGGTGGATGCAGGCTTGCAAGCGTTAAATTCCAACTCAGGACTTGCTACGGAGCGTGAGTTGGAAAGGCAGCTCCTCAATGAGCTGAATGAACGCTTACAGTTGATAAACAAGCCTGTAAGCCCGTCGCTACTCAGTCAGAGTTGATATTACAAAATCACGGAGGCTCTCCTTTATGGACAACAAATTACTGAATGAAACAACTGACACTGTAAAAAAAGTAATAGATCATTTCGGCATTGATATTTTATCCGACCATAAGAAATTCTGTTCTGCATTTTCGGATTTTGCTCCAAGACTTTCCAAGGAGAATAAGGCATTTTTCGTTGCTCTCAGTGAGGATATTGGCGTTTTGTTCATACGTGAGAATGAAGCCGTTCTTTCTGGAAGCAAAAGTGCAGATGAAACCGTTCAGCGCGCCGCTGCGGAAATAAGCGAGTATCTCAATTCTGAAAAGGCGGAGCTTGTCACTCGGAGTATCGCTGCTTCTCTCGGCTGGAAGCTCCGGAGCAGCTTTCCAGAAGCTTCGCCGGAAAGCTCAATGGGAAATAGTTCTTCAAATTCATTAATAGAAGACCTATTCCGCCGAGCACAGGGTGGAGACAACGACGCTTGTTTCAACCTTGCGGAGCGCTTTTTCTATGGAAGAGGCGTTAAACAGGATTACGTAAATGCAGTTAAATGGTACGCTCTTTCCGCTGATCGTGGCGATTGCAGTTCGCAGAAAAAACTAGCGGACTGTTATTATCTCGGACAGGGAACTGACAGAAGTATCGCAAAAGCTGCCAAATATTATGAGCTTGCTGCAGAACAGGGCGATTACGATTCACAGAAGGCTCTTATTCGATGCTATACCGTAGGCGGAACGGGATTCCCAGTAAACAGGGATAAAGCAAGGCAATATTCCGCACGTTATGGTATTTCTGCAAGTGCGGGAACTACTGATGGACTTATGAAAAACGCTCAGAATGGCGATCCTGAGGCACAGTTCAAGCTCGGTAATATGTACCTAAGGGGTGTTGGAATTAAGCGGGACAGTGAGAAAGCTATTTACTGGTTGAAACTTGCAGCTCAGCAGGGAAAAACAGCAGCTCAGTACAATGTTGCCTGTTGTTATCTTAATGGACTTGGCGTGCCGCAGGACAAGATAACAGCAGTTATGATGTTCAACGAAGCTGCTAAAAACGGTGACCTCGACGCTATGAATAATCTTGCGGGCTGCTGTATGCGAGGAGATGGAACAGCTAAGGATCAGGGCCTAGCTGCACGATACTATAAGCAGGCAGCGGAACAGAGCCACGCAAAGGCTCAGTATAATTACGGTGAATGCCTCTTCAACGGTTATGGAGTTCCAAAAGATCAGGGAGAAGCTGTGAAATGGTACAAGCAGGCTGCTGAACAGGGCGATCCTGACGGGCAGTACTCCTATGGTTGGTGTCTTCTCAACGGAACAGGAGTACCGAAGGATCCCGTTACCGCAAAGGAAATGCTTGAACTTGCAGCTGAACAGCATCATACGGCTGCTGAAAAGGAGTTAGGATATTGCTATACCAACGGTACAGGAACATTCAAGAACTTTGCAATTGCAGCAAAATACTTCGGCAAGGCTGCTGCTGACGGAGACAAGGAAGCAGCAGAACTTCTTGTTGCTTGTTATAAATATGGTGGTGAATATCTCGCAGCAAATGAGGCAAAGGCCCATCGCTATGCGGAGCAGTACGGGCTTGATTACTATGATATATAAATCAATAATTATCATTGAGGGCGGATATTATCAGGACAGTATAACAAATCTTCTCACTTTTTCATAGATGAAGATTTATCTGGTTGGCTCGGCGATCTTCAAAGTTTCATATACGATTTAAAAATAGCTACATATGGAACTAATAAAGATTTGAAGGATACTGCATTAAAATTGATTGCAACAGGTGATACTAAATTTGATTCCACGGATATGTTTGCTGATATAGATGCCAAAAACATCTCATGTATTTATGACACGAATAATTTGCTGTCTCATACGATAGAAGATTACTATCAAAAATACACATCAAAACGCTTCAATTTATTTATAAATAATTCAGGCGGAATTGATTCTATTAAGGAAAAAGCGAAAAAATATACATCTCAATCTTTAAATCCAAGTCATCAATTACTCACAAGCTTCGCAGATGAAGCTGCCAATGAAACTATCAATGGAAAAAATTTAACTGATATTTTTTTAAGCAATTATTATATTGATGAAAATGGCGTACATTATACTCTTGAAATACCGAATATAGTAACTAAAGAGGAAAGTGAGGCTTTGGTTTACGCTTTTGTAACATATATTCAAAATGAAAAGGAAAAAGAAGATGAAAGGTAAAGCTATATTCCTTTTAATATTAATATTATTTTTAGGAACAGGTTGCTGGATCAGTTATCAGCGTGAAAAAACAGAAAAAGAAAATACTCGCAGAGTCACAACCGAGTTAGGGGATGAATTTATCATTCATACGTAT
>JAFZYX010000110.1 GCA_017616055.1 Ruminococcus sp. | reverse complement strand
GCCGAATAGGCTATCATAAAAACAGGCAGGAATAAGAAGATAAATTCCAAGCTGCTGAATACCAAATATATCACCCTTCAGTTAATTCATTTGTTAGAGCTTCCGCTGTTTGGTTTGCCTGTAAATCTGCGCAAAATAGCAAAATAAAAACTCATACATTATTATTTTACACGTTTGCTAATTAAATGTCAATAGCTTTGGGATAATGTAGCAATTTGCAATAAACGGTCGGACAGTTTGGCGGCTTTTCGGTGTTTTTGACAATGTGTAAATAATAAGGAACGCCGCATGAGGCGTTCCTTTCAGCTCCAAATATATTATATTTCTGTCACAAAAGGTGTTATAAGTATCATTACCATGCATATCGGGCAGATGAATTTTATCATAACGCTGTAGAGAAGCTTTGAGCGGAATTGCTTTTCGCCGTACATTACCTCTTCTTCGATGTACTTCGTTTTTACGGTGTAGCCTATAAGTATACATGTGAGGAGCGCAAGAATCGGCATCATTATATTGTTTGTTGTGAAGTCGAAAAGATCGAGAATCTGCATACCAAATATGCTGAAATCAGACCATGAGCTGTAACCTAGTACTGAGAGCATTCCTATGCAAAGAGTCACAAGTATCACTATAAAACAACTAATAGTGCGGCTTAGCTTGAACTTCTCCATTACGACTGCTACGACTGTTTCCATAAGGGAGATTGATGAGGTTAGCGCTGCAAGGGTAACGAGGATGAAGAAAGCAGTACCCAATATCTGTCCTGCCGGCATTGCTGCAAATACCTTAGGGAGAGTTATGAACATAAGACCGGGACCTTTGTTGAGGGCTGTCTCATCTCCGCCGGAGAACACGAATACTGCAGGTACGATGATCATTCCTGCAAGAAATGCAACAAGTGTGTCGAAAACCTCTATCTGACGCACAGAGCTCTCAAGGGAGTCCTCTTTTCGCATATACGAGCCGTATGTGATCATTATTCCCATTGCAATCGACATTGAGTAGAAAAGCTGTCCGCAAGCTGCTGCAATTGTTTGAAGAAGTTTTGAGAATGTGAAACCTTTGAAATTCGGGAGAAGATAGTACTTAAGGCCGTCTCCTGCGCCTTTAAGGGTCAGAGTGTAGACAGCAATACCGATTATTAGTACAAGAAGTACAGGCATGAGAAACTTACTAACCTTTTCTATTCCTTTTTCAACTCCGAAAAAGACAACAACTGAAGTGAGTAATACAAAAATAATGAAAAATACAGAGGGCTGCTTGAGAAGACCGATGAAATGTTCAAAAAAAGTGAGTGTTTCGTCTGAGTCATTTATTGCATATTCAGCAACGGAAACAGCTTCACCGTCACCCTTGGCGAAAATGGCCATATATTTCAGTACCCAACCGCCTATAACGCAGTAATAGGGGAGAATAAGTGCAGGAATGACAGCTGCGAGTACACCAAGTAGAGAAAAACGTTTGTCAACTTCCTTGTATGCTCCGATAACGCTTTTTTTGGTGCGCCTGCCTATGGCAATCTCCGTAAGCATTAATGCAAAACCGAAAGTTATGGCGAAGATAAGATATATGAGCAGGAATATTCCACCGCCGTATTTTGCAGCAAGATATGGGAAACGCCATATATTTCCCAGTCCGACCGCAGAACCTGCTGCCGCAAGTACAAAGCCTATTTTTGAGCCGAATCCGCCCCTTGACGAGGGTTTTGTTTTTTCTTCCATAGTGTGATTGTCCTTTCGTCAGGTGTTATATTTAAGAAAATTATAGCATGCTTTCTGGAAATAATCAATGATATCCTTTCTTAAGGGGGTATGATATACAAATTGAGGCTGCCGGTTTATATACCAACAGCCTGATTATTTGTTATTATTCGATACCTGCCTGCTGTTTTGCTGCTGTGAGAGTGTTTTTCATAAGCATAGCGATGGTCATAGGGCCAACACCGCCAGGTACCGGAGTGATGAAGGAAGCTTTCTTTTCAGCGGATTCGAATTCAACATCGCCGCAGAGTTTGCCGTTGTCGAGTCGGTTCATGCCAACGTCGATAACTACAGCGCCTTCCTTTATCATATCTCCTGTTACGAAGTTTGCTCTTCCTATGGCAACTACAAGGATATCAGCTCCGAGGCATACTTCCTTAAGATTCTTTGTCTTGGAGTGGCATATTGTTACAGTTCCGTTTTTCTGAAGAAGCAGCATAGCCTGAGGCTTGCCTACTATATTGCTTCTGCCGATAACTACGCATTGCTTTCCGGTGATATCTGTTCCAGTGCTCTCAATAAGGCGCATTACGCCGGCTGGGGTGCATGGAAGGAATGAGTAATCGCCTATCATTATTTTTCCTACGTTGATAGGGTGGAATGCATCAACGTCCTTGTCAGGGGAGATAGCGTTGATTATTGCCTTTTCGTCAATGTGTTTCGGCAGGGGAAGCTGTACCAGTATACCGTTTACCCTGTCGTCGCGGTTGAGAACATTTACAAGGTCGAGGAGCTGTTCCTGAGTTGTGGCTTCCTCAAGAGCATACTCGAATGACTGGAAGCCTACTGCCTCACATGCTTTCTTCTTATTGTTAACATATACTCTTGAAGCAGGATTGTTTCCTACGATAACTACCGCAAGACCTACCTTTAGTCCTTTTTCTTCCTTGAGCTTTGCTGCTTCTTCTGCAACCTCTGCCTTAACTGCTGCTGAAACTGCTTTTCCGTCAATGATCTGTGCCATTTTATTTATCCTCCTGTTTGTTATCCTCGGAATTTTCATCCGAGCTGTCGGCTTCGTTTTCCTTGTCATTACTGTCATCGTCATCATCGAGATTGTCCAGTTCTGACATATCGAAGTCGTCATCGTCGTCGTTAAGTATATCGAGATCCTTGTCATCGCCGATCTTTGCGTCCTCTTTTGACATTCCCATGCGTTTTCTGCGAGATTCCTCGATCAGCTGGTGTGATTCCTCTGTATTTACATATAGCTTCATGCTTTCAGGGTCGCGTTTTCTTCTTACAAATAGGAGTATCTGCATGATTACGGACAATACGAAGAGCACGGCTGAAAGAGCCTGAGATATGCGGATGTTTCCAAGCATAAGACTATCTGTGCGAAGTCCTTCTACTATGAATCGTTCTGCACCGTACCATGCAAGGTACATTAGGAATATCTGACCGTCATATTTTCTGCGCTTTGAAAGGAACGCAAGTAATGCAAATCCGAGCAAACACCATGCAGATTCGTACAAGAAGCATGGATGAACCGGGTTCTCCCAAAGTACTTTAACATCGTTGAAGTACATTTCGCCGCCTATCTGCATATTATTGCTGATGGTACGCTGTATTGTTCCGCCTGTCATGCCAAGAAAGTTGTCAGTATTTATGCCAAAGGCTTCCTGATTGATGAAGTTGCCCCAGCGTCCGATACCTTGTCCGAGAAGAAGTCCGATAACCGTTATATCCAGCATAGGGAGTACTTTTACCTTGCGTATCCTCGCGACTATATATCCCACAAGGAACGCTCCTATGATGCCGCCATATATGGCAAGTCCACCGTTACGCGTGTTGATTATTGCTTTCCAGTCTCCTCTGTAATCTTCCCATTTCATAAGGACGTAGTATGCTCTTGCACCGATGATTCCACCGATAACTCCGCAGATTATAACGTCTATTGCTCTGTCGTAGTCGATACCGAATCGCTTCATTTTGGGCAGGACGTAACATAAAGCAAGGATAAGCCCGAGAGTTATGATTATTCCATACCACTGTATCTCAAAGCCAAATATTGTAAATGCTGTAGGGTCGATGTGGAAAGACCAGCCAAGCTTCGGAAAGACTATTTCGTGTTCTTCCAAAAATGTTTCTGTAGTCATTATTCTATCTCCTTTCCTATTACAGACAGAACGCATCTGTCATTTTGCATTTCGTTCTGCATAAATTCAGTAACATCTTTGCTTGTGAGTTCAGAAAGTACCTCTATAGAGTCGTAGGGACCTACGTTTTCCATATGGGCATTTAGCATGAGGTTTGAAACAGCTTCAACATTATTGAGTTCTCTTATCATCATGCCGTAGGCTGATTTCTTTATACGCTGAAAGTCCTTTTCATTTATACCTTCTGTGAGAAGCCTGTCTATCTCAGCAGAAAGAGCTTCGCGAATAACGCAGGGCTCTTCGGATTCGCCAGAGAATATTACTGTGAAATAACCATTTCCATAGAATATCTCACCGCAGAAGGTGGAGTTTATGATACCGTCTTTAAGAAGCTTTTCATACATAGGAAGTGCAGGATCAGTGAGCAGAGATGAAGCTGTTGAAGCAGCAGCTACCTGCTTTAGCAGCTCTATGCCCGACGCAGGTCTGCATTTGTAGCCTATCTGGAATATTGAAGCTCCTATGGGCTGAGTTTCACTTATCTCTGAGGATACGATATTGAGAGGTTCCTCAGGGAATACGGTCTCTAGTCCCTTATCCTCGCAGGGCTTTAAGTACTTGTCGCATATTTTCAGAACCTTGTCAGCGCTGATGTTCCCGGAAATGGAAAGCACCATGTTGTTAAGATTATAGAAGGTGTCGTAGCACTTGTAGAGCAGGGGAGCATCGATTTTCGATATGCTCTCGATAGTTCCTGCGATATCAGTTTTTACGGGGTGTACGTGGTACATACATCTGAGCATGTTGAAGAAAACGCGCCATTCCGGGTTGTCGTTGGTCATTTGGATTTCCTGTCCGATTATGCCCATTTCCTTTTCCACGTTTTCTTTTGTGAAATAGGGCTTCTGAATAAATTCAAGGAGAATTTTAAGGTTTTCTTCGTAATTTTTCGAGCAGCTGAACAGGTAGCAGGTCTTGTCAAAGGAAGTAAATGCGTTGCACATTGCTCCCGTGCCTGCATAGAGTTCGAAAACTCCGCAGTCTTCGTTTTCGAAAAGCTTATGCTCGAGAAAGTGGGCTATGCCCTCTGGAACAGTAGTGTAATCATTGTCAGCAGCAATTTTGAACATAGTGTTCACAGAGCCGTATTTTGTTCCTATAAGTGCATCTATACCGCTGAATCCAGGCATTTCACATATATAGATATCAAGTCCGCTGTCGTGTTTTACGTGAACACAGCTGTCGCCTGTGCGTTGACTTGTTATTATTTCTTGTTTCATTGAGTTTGTACCTCCTTGCTGAGCATGAGGTAGATACTGTCGGGATGCAGTGATCTTGCAGCCTGTATTATTCTTTCTTTGGTTACTTCTGTAAAGCGCTTGAAGTGTTCTTCAGGAGTGATGAAGTCCTTATCACAGAAGCAGTCGAAGTACCATCCTACATATGAGGAAGGAGTATCGCCTATCTGCAATACTGCGTTGTCAAGTGCCATTATGGAACTTGTGAGCTCCTCATCTGTGATATTGCCGTTCTTTATCTCTTCGAGCTGTGCAAGGATCTCTGCTTTTGCTTTTTCAATGTTCGCACGCTCAACACCGATATCAACGAAGAACGAGCCCTTTACGGATACGGAGCTGCTTGTGCAATAATAGCATAGACTGAGCTTTTCACGGACATTGAGGAAAAGCTTCGAAAATGGCATTTCTCCGTAAATTATGCTGAGCATCTTTAGTGCGTATTTGTCGTCAGAGTCGGTTTTGAAGGCCAATACTGCCTTGCATTGGTTCACGTCAAACTCCTCGGAGACAGTTTCAATTTCTGGTTTGAGAGGACTATGGTTGCGGAACACTACGGTTTGAGGTTCCCTTTTTATAGCTTTGAAACTTTCACGGAACATTTCAGCAAAAGAATCATCTTTTTCGGGTGAAACGTAGTATATCTCTATTTGAGCATTTCTCAGAAGCTCATTGTATGCACGGTAGGTATCCGTTGGTTCAGCTGCAAGAGCGGCTTCTCTGACGCCGTAGCTTGAAGTAGCGGCAGGCTCTCCGCGGTATGCAGTCTTTGCGGACTGCATAAGGGCGTAAGTTCGCTTGTCGTTGAGCTCGCTGCTGATATTGTCAAGGAGATCCTTCTGCACGATTCTGAACGATTCTTCATCGAAAGCACCGTTCTCTGCGTTTGGAGCGAAAAGGCAGTCTTTAAGGAGTTCCTTCATCTCACCGCTGATATCTTCACCGTCGATGGCGTATTTATTGTCGAGCCATGAGGCTTTTATACATAAAGTTTGTGCGTCTCCCTTTTTTCGCGTGGAAGAACTGAGACCTGCGCCGTATAGTTCAGAAAGTTTTTCCGAAAGAGCTGAATACGTTCTGTATTTACTGTTTGAAACGGTAAGTATGCTTGTTGCGAGATTGTTCAAAGCGGCAGTTTCGACGCTAAGTTCCGTTAGGAAATAGACAGCTATGGAACAGGTCTTGAATTTACTGTCAATAATGGAAGTAAAACCTATACCACTGCCAAGATCAGTCCTGTTATATGTCATAAAGCTTGCACTCCAATCATTAAAAGCTTTATTTTTGCAAAACTATATATTATTATACCACAACTTGATAAGAATTGCCATAGTATTTTTAATTTTTTTTGAATTTTTTATGGCTGAGACTTCATAATATGCTGAAAAGCTTGATTTTTTTCATGAAGAAGTGGTATAATAATATATAATGTGAAAAGTGAAATAAGAAAGGAGGCATGAATATGAGGTACGTTGGAGAAAAATGCCCTGTCTGCGATAATATTTTTACTGCTGAGGACGATATAGTGGTTTGTCCAGAGTGTGGAACTCCGCATCACAGAGAGTGCTATCAGATTGAAAACAGGTGTGCCAATGAGGAGTTTCATGTCAGGGGAGAGAAATGGGAGAGTAAGGGCAAACCGTCACGATATAAGGTGTGCCATGTTTGCAGTTTCCCTAACAGACTTACGGATAATGCCTGTCAGCGCTGTGGAGCTGAACTGACCTCGATTCATGAGCAGTCTGAAAGCAGTAATACAGGAATGAATGGTGATAAATCGTGGAGAGATACATTCCCCATGCCAGATGCTGAGGATCTTATGAACCCCATAAAATTTCTTGGACTTGATCCTGATGAGGATATGGGTGGTGCTACAGTTAAGGAAATGTCGGATTTTGTAGGACCGAGTACTATATATTATATACCCAGGTTCAAAAAAATGAAAGAGGAGGGCGTAAGACCTTCTTTCAATCTCTTTTGTCTTCTTTTCCCATCTCTTTTCTTTGCAAACAGAAAAATGTGGGGCTGGGCTATACTTGCAGCAGCATTGGGGATAATCTTTAATCTGCCTGCAAATCTTCTGATGTACGACAAGGGACTTCCCTCTGATATATTGAGTTTTCTGAAAAGCAACAAGCAGACCCTCGAACTCATGAGTGAGATATTCATTATGGCTGATATCGTTGTGAGGGTATTATTCGGACTGTTCTCAAACTGGTTCTATTACCGATTTTCATTGAATTCCCTCAAGAAAATAAAGAAAAGCCGCAGACCTGCTACGGAAATAAAGAATATCGGCGGAGTCAAGCCACTGAATATGGTGCTTATTACCCTTATCAAGTACTGTATCGGAGGATTTGCAGTAATGACTTTGTATATGGGATATGAAATGCTGATGACTGTCAGGGATTTCAGCGATCTGTGTATTAGATGACGTTTTTATTTAACAGGGGGAATAATATGAGCATCAGAAGGGGGTATATCCTGTTATTGCCGCTTTTTTGCCTAATCTTTTCGGGGTGTGGATTGCAGGACTATCCGACTTATACCTATGAACTGAAAAACGGACTCGGAGAGAATTATCTTATTAATTACTGTGAGCAGACGGATTATCCGGAAAATATTACACGAGTCAAGGTCTTCAGGGAAAAGGACAAGATAAGCGACTATAACGGCGGCGCATATTCTGACTGCGATTCGTATATACCGTCTCAGATGATGTTTGTCTGTAATGCGGAAAAGGTGGATTACTATTATCTCAGAACGCAGAGCGGAGAGTATATAGTAGCAGACGGAGTTGCCGATTTGAAAATGAACTTCAATATGATGCTTCTAGGCAAGACAGCAGTTGAAATGTCAGATCAGGAGAAGAATACATATCAAAAGCTGTCGGAAATCATAAAAAATGCAGTTTCGGCTGATAGTATACAGAAAAAGTTTTCAGACTGCGGATATAATTCCTCGGTTTTTATGACGTTTTACAATTATAATATATAAAACAACGGACGCCTTTAGACGTCCGTTGTTTTTATAATAATTCAAAATGAAAAGCAATAAATCATCATGCTTTATGGCTTTAAGTGACTTTATACGTAATCGTTGTCTCTTTCTGGATACATTCTGTAGATAGGAGTATTGCTGTTTCCGTCGCCTATCCATACTTCAATCTTAGAAGTGTCGTCCTTGCGATAGCAAATAAACCAGCGATTCAGTGGTTTTCCTGCCTCGGATTTGGTATATTTTATAGGAGTTTTTCCTTTTCCTACTATAGCATTGAGCTCGCTTTCAAACGCTTCAGCTTCTTCGCCTCCACCACTCCATAATGAACGGTTTCCGCCTGCATTTTTAGCACCGTCTTTTGTACAGGCTATACAAAGTGTGTATTTATCCTCTATTCCTCCGTATTTAACGGTAACAGATTCTTCCTTTATGCTTTGAGCTGTAAGTGCATCAGAAGCGTCTTCGTTTCCTGCTATAGTGGTCATTACCGATTCATAAATGGTTTTTGCGCTTGCAATATCGGACGATCTCTTAGATTTTTTAACATATCCTACCATTGCTGGCAGAAGAATAGCGGAAAGAACCCCGATAATAGAAATAACGACTATCAACTCGATAAGAGTAAATCCTCGTTTTTTAGTCTTTGTCATATTACATTCCCCCAGATCATATCGTGCAAATAAAAATAACTTATTAACTTTATTATACTTTTTTTTATGATGTTTGTCAATAGGGGTTAACAGAAAATTCACATTATTGTGCAAATGTTTCTGGTTTGTAATTTTTGCTTTTTACTTTATAACGACCTTTTTGAACGCCTTTTTACCCTTGCGGACTATTATTTCACCTTCAAGTTTTATCATTTCCTTTGGATCACTCTTCTTTTCATCATTTACAGTAATTCCACCCTGCTGTACAAGACGTCTTGCCTCTGAAACAGAAGGTGCGAGTTCAGCCTTTACAAGTAGGTTGAGAAGTCCGATTGCGCCGTCTGTAAGGTCAGCGGAGTCTATCTCAGCTATAGGCATATTCTCATTTGATCCGCTACCACCGAATAGAGCCTTTGCAGCAGCCTTGGCCTTTTCTGCTTCTTCTTCGCCATGAACAAGCTTTGTTAGTTCATATGCGAGAAGTTCCTTTGCGGCGTTGAACTGAGCGCCTTCCATTGTCTTTTCCATTTCCTCTATCTGCTCAACAGGTACGAATGTCAGCATTTTCAGACACTTGATAACGTCAGCATCGTCAACGTTTCTCCAGTACTGGAAGAAATCATAAGGAGTAGTCTTTTCAGGATCGAGCCATACTGCACCCTTTTCTGTTTTACCCATCTTCTTGCCTTCAGAGTTAAGGAGAAGAGTGATAGTCATAGCGTAAGCGTCCTTGCCCAGTTTTCTTCTTATAAGCTCTGTACCGCCCAACATATTGCTCCATTGGTCATCGCCGCCGAACTGCATATTGCAACCGTATTTCTGGAAAAGCTGATAAAAGTCGTAGCTCTGCATTATCATGTAGTTGAATTCAAGGAATGAAAGTCCGCGTTCGAGTCGCTGCTTGTAGCATTCAGCAGTGAGCATACGGTTTACACTGAAATGTGCACCTACCTCACGGAGAACTTCGATGTAATTGAGGTTCATGAGCCAGTCAGCGTTGTTAACGACGATAGCCTTATCATCGGAGAAGTCTATGAATCTGCTCATCTGCTTCTTGAAGCAGTCAACGTTGTGCTGGATAGTCTCTGGAGTCATCATTTTGCGCATATCTGTTTTGCCGGAGGGGTCACCGATCATTGCTGTACCGCCGCCGATAAGTACAATAGGCTTATTGCCTGCCATTTGCAGACGCTTCATAAGGCAGAGAGCCATAAAGTGTCCTACATGCAGAGAATCTGCAGTCGGGTCAAAACCAATGTAGAAGGTAGCCTTGCCTGCATTGACAAGTTCCTCTATTTCCTTTTCGTCTGTGAGCTGCGCGAGAAGTCCTCTGCGCTTGAGTTCTTCAAAAGTAGTCATTATTTATTTCTCCTTTTATATTATTTAACATTTGAATTATGGTAAACATAGACTTGTGTCATTGACAGTGAGACTGCCATAAAGAATGAAAACGTCGGGCGTTTTCATGTATATCACGTCCTTTCAATGTAAATGGACAGCTAATAAGAATTGTCATTTTGTTCTTTGATGGATGAAAGAGAAGGCGAGAAACTCATGGAAAGAGCCTCATAAGCCATATTTACCTGAAACTCGTTGAGCTCAATCTTATAATGGGCACAATCGCTTTCTTCCTGATCCTTCAGATTTAATATAAGGTAATAAGAGAAGACAGAGCCTGTGTAGACGCCGTTCCCATAGTGTTTTGTTTTGGTTATTTGTTTGTTTACAGAATCAATTTCGTTTCTGTCCATGCAGATTATCTGGTTATTTGTGTACATAACCACGTAATTTCCGCCTATATTTATGCCATTGTTGCAGGCGTGCTCGCCGTTCTTTCGATAGGTAAGCATTTTTCCGTTAAGATAAGAGCGCTCTATTTCTGGGAGCTTTTCGCCGCAATTGGCAATAAATGAACTAACAGGCGTATGCATGAGCTTGAAACCACCCCATATAGAAGCGAGAAATCCGCTTACTGCTAGAATGATTCGGATATCGTCCTGAGCAGCTCTGCATATCAAAGCTGCTGCGAATAAAAAAACAGCAGCAATAAGCCAAATTATGCCTGATGGCTTGATAAAACGGTGATTCAGGTCAGCTTTCATAGAGCTTGCCGTGACTTGCTGAAAATCGTTCTTCAGTACATAATCATGGTACTTTTCCTGCCATTTTTCATCGCTATGAAACTCATCGTTTATTACTGCGTTTTTGAACTCATTGTCCTTGATCTTAGACCGGTACTCAAAAAATATAGAAATGAAGAGTACAGCAGCAACTGCAGCTGTCAGCCCTAAGCACAGCCCTGTGGAAAAGCCTTTGAATTTGGCCATAAAAAAGCAAAGTGGAACGCATACAATATAGGCTACCAATCTGCTTTTCATAGGAGGAAGGTCAGGATCAAACTTTTTTTGCGGTGGTTCTTCAAATCTGCCCATATTCAACTCCTTTGCTCAACCGGCGTGTTTCATAATCGCTTTCAGCATACCGAGAAATGCGGAATGGATAAAGGTACGGACAGCAATAATCAAGTGTCCACCCATGAAAACGTATTTAATATATTTGTAAAATATCTCACTTGTGGCTTCTTCATTCCTGTATGTAAGCACATCAAGGTATGATCCTACATTTCCACCACTGAATGTGACGAATTGAACGAAAACGGAAAGAACTATAGCGATCGTAAAGCCGAGATTGAGCTTCGCACTGTCAAGTCCAGCCAGTCCGGTGATAGGATGGATATATCTTGTAAACAGTGACGTGCACGTCAGTGCCAGCAGCGTGCAAATGGTCATGCGGATAAAAGGAGAGTCAATATTGTAGTATCCTGCTCTTACAAAGCCAATATATAGGCATAGAAGGGGAAAAAGGAATACTGTAAGTGAAAGGCTGAGATATCCTATGAGTTTTTTCATGGTGTTTCCTCTTTTCCGAAAAATAAAAGCCCCCGAACAGTGTAATAACTGTTCGGGGGCGACATTACTCGCGGTACCACCCCGATTTTTCCGTATAAACGGAACTCGAAAAGCTGTAACGGGCACACCCGACCGCATCTACTGACGTTCAATACGGCAACTCCCGAATGTATGTCACTATGCACCGTCATTCCCTCACACCTTACGGAAACTCTCTGAATCGGGCTTTGCACAGGTTTTATTCGTTCACAGTATTTATACATTTATAATAGCATATCTTTATTACCTTGTCAAGAGAAAATAATTATTTGCTTTTTACCGTATTTTATTAAAGGATAGGGGGATTTAGGTAAAAAACGTAGAAGCTCAAGTTTTTTTCGGCTTAGTACTTGAAATTTGGTACTGATTGGTATATAATAAATTATTATAGTTTAATGGGAGGAAGTTATAATGAGTTCCAAAATCGGATTTGACAATGAAAAGTATCTCAAAATGCAGTCAGAGCATATCAGGCAGCGAATCTCACAGTTTGGCGATAAGCTTTACCTTGAATTTGGCGGAAAGCTCTTCGATGATTTTCACGCTTCAAGAGTGCTTCCCGGTTTTAAGCCTGACAGTAAGCTTCAAATGCTTTTACAGCTTAAAGATGATGCTGAGATAGTTATTGTCATAAATTCTGACGATATCGAGAAAAACAAGGTTAGAGGCGATCTCGGAATAACCTATGATATAGATGTTATCCGACTTTTCAACGTTTTTACAAAGATAGGACTTTATGTCAGCAGCGTTGTACTCACACGCTATGACGGTCAGCCTACTGCTGATGCTTTTCAAAAGCGCCTTGAAGCTCTCGGAGTAAAGGTATATCACCATTACAGTATCAAAGGATATCCTTCCAATCTTCAATATATAATCAGCGACGAAGGCTACGGAAGAAACGATTATATAGAAACCTCACGCAGGCTCGTTGTTGTTACAGCACCAGGTCCTGGAAGCGGAAAAATGGCGACTTGTCTTTCGCAGCTCTACCATGAGCATAAAAGAGGCATAGACGCAGGCTACGCAAAATTCGAGACATTTCCAATATGGAACCTTCCTCTTCGTCACCCTGTCAATATTGCTTATGAAGCGGCTACTGCCGACCTGAACGATGTAAATATGATAGACCCGTTCCACCTTGAAGCATACGGCAAAACTACCGTTAACTATAACCGTGATGTTGAGATATTTCCGGTTCTCAACGCTATGTTTGAAAAGATTCTTGGCGAGTCCCCTTACAAATCACCTACGGATATGGGTGTGAACATGGCAGGAAACTGCATTGTGGATGACGAAGCAGTTTCCGAAGCCGCAAGACAGGAGATAATTCGCCGTTACTATATAGGTATGTGCGAGTACCGAAAAGGTCTTATATCTGAGGATGAAGTAATGAAACTGGAGCTCCTCATGAAACAGGCAAATGTTACAGTTGAGGACAGAAAAGTAGTTTCTGCTGCTCTGGATAAGGAAAAGACTACAGAAGGTCCTGCTGCTGCGATGGAGCTTCCTGACGGCACTATTCTTACAGGACGCACATCAAACCTTCTTGGAGCTGTTTCAGCTCTGTTGCTGAATGCTCTCAAGCACTTTGCAAATATCGACGATGAGATACTGTTAATGTCTCCTCATGTTATTGAGCCTATCATGGCACTTAAGGTAAATCACCTTGGCAATAGCAATCCGAGAATGCATACTGACGAAACTCTTATTGCGCTTTCCATATGTGCAAATACCGATGATAATGCAAAGAAGGCTATGGAGCAGATATCTAAGCTTCGCGGCTGCGAGGTGCATTCTACAGTCATACTTTCGTCAGTTGATGAGCGTATTTTTAAGAGACTGGGCATAAATCTCACATGTGAGCCTAAATACGAGGCTTAAAGAGAGGTTATGGATATTATAGAGATGATACGGGAATTATATGGTGATTCCTGTGTATTCTGTCCTCCTCTTGTTGAAAGCCGATATAATGAAGCAAATGAGCTTGTTTTTGAAGAATTGTTTGAGGTCTTGAAAATAAGCAACGGAATAAAAGAAACAATGAAGTTCCCGAACCAGGAAGAGAGAATTGTCATCGGATGGATAATATATCCACTAGACGATATCAAGTCTCAGACTGAGCATTATATAAATGAATACAGCGGAGAGGGAGTTGTTTTTGTCGGAAACGGCGCTGGCGGATTTTTTATCCTTAAATCTGACGGTAAAGTGTATATTCGCGAGTATTTTGACGAAGATGAGGAGCTTTATTCTGACAGTTTAGCTGAATATTTTAGGAAATGGCACTGCCCGAAATCTGAATAACAGAATAGCAAGCCCCGAAGCATTTCGGGGCTCAATTTTTGATGTTCATCAGACCATTTTCAGCCCTCTATCTGTCGCGCAAGAAACTGCGTTGCTGCGTTGATCAGGCTTTTCTGCATATCTGTAGCTTCATGTGACTTGTCACTTGTAAGGAACACTACAGCCCCTGAAACATCGCCCGCTGTGATGATAGGAACCGCTGCAATGGCTGTTCTGTCGACTCCTTCGGCAGGGAAAAAACTGTTTGTATTGGCGTCATGACAAAAGAAATGACCTCGGTTTTCCATAAGCTCCTCAAGCTGTCCTGAAGCTCGGCGCTCATAGAATTCCTTTCGGGCTGCGCCTGCGGAAGCTACTACGTGATCCTTATCAAATATCAGTACTGCACATCCTGCTATCTTATGCATAATATCGGCTACATAGCCTGCATTCTCGCTAATTTCGCTGATGGCAGAATACTTCTTGAATATCACTTCACCTTCGCTGTTAGTGTAAATTTCAAGCGGATCGCCAACTCTTATACGCATGGTGCGTCTAATTTCTTTCGGGATAACGATACGACCAAGATCGTCTATTCTTCTGACAATACCTGTTGCTTTCATAATAAAACCTCCAAAAATCATAATGATTTTGTGAGGTTATTATTTCCGTATTGCTTTTGATTATGCATGTTTGAGCAATTAATTGTAAATGTGGATATATATCCTTTGAAGAGTAGTTTTGTAACACTTTTAATGATAGTATGCGCAATTAGACTGTTTATGATTTGTATATGTAAGACTATTATTCACAGATATTTATGATAATAATATACAAATTGCTTGACGATTTAAGCTTAAATGTGATATACTTATTATATAGTAGTTATAACTTATTGGACCTGTTTTGTTCCATAGAATTGCAGAGGTATAATATGTTTCACCATATAATTCATATACTTATCATAATCGGAAGTTTGCTGATGATTGTTAATATCATCGGTTTTATAAAATATGCCATCTTTATAAAGGGAAGGCAGAAATTGAACAAAGAAAAGGGTATCTTGTACGCGCCTATATTTCTTCTTTGTTTTTTCTTTTGCGGATATGTGGCTGTAGGGTTATTCGGTTCGCCTGATATCATCATGTCAAGCATTCTGTTTGGAGGCAGCATATTTGTCTTTATTATGATGATACTTATGTATCGCATTACCCAAGCAATCATTGAAAGCGAACAGATGGAATACAAATATAAGGCAGCAGAGGAGGAATACTGCCGGCGTCTTTCAAAGGCACAGATAGAGGCAAATATAGATGCTTTGACAGGTGTGAAGAACAGACATGCATATCGTATTTACGAAGAAAGGCTCAATGCACAGATTGAGATGCATCGCGCTCCTGAATTTGCCATTTTCATTTTTGATGTCAATGATCTGAAAAAAGTGAATGATAACGAAGGACACAAATCAGGAGACCAATTTCTCAGAGATGCTTGTAAGATCATCTGTACAACATTTAAGCGTAGTCCTGTATTTCGTGTGGGAGGAGATGAATTTGTTGCTCTTTGCCAAGGCGATGATTTCGGACGGCATCAAGAATTGATTAAGCAAATGAATGATCATAATGAAAAAGCTATCGAAACTGGCGGAATTATTATTGCTATGGGAATGTCATGTTATCAGAATGATGAAAACGTGGCTCAGGTATATGAACGAGCGGATCAGAAAATGTATGAGAATAAAAGTTATTTAAAAGATAAATCTAAAAAGCTAAAATGATAAGGAAAGAAGTATTATTTATTTGGTACAATATTAGCATAGTCTTGAACTACTGACTCAGTGGTGACAGGCTATGCTTATTTTTGTATATTAAGAAGGTAATGGACTGACGCTACCTAATACCTGTTGTTTTCATAATAAACCTCCAAACATAATAATGACTTTGAAAG
>JAFZYX010000109.1 GCA_017616055.1 Ruminococcus sp. | reverse complement strand
TCAGACTTAATAAAGGGCATATAAGCAGATATAAGCTCATCTGCAGCGTGGCTGTCCTTTTTTGCCCTATAGACCTGGGATATGATTTGATGTACATCAGAAGTCATATTTGCCACCCCCCAATATTATTTATAGCATACGTATCCCGCACATCAAAAACGGGGTGCTTTACCAGAAATTTAAAAAAAATTCATATTTTTTTCAAAAAAGCCCGAACAATAGGGTTCGGGCTTAAATTTTTATCATTTTGCGGAGTTTTCTTCGTCCTGGTGACGTATCTGAGCACGCTTGATTTTACCACCGAGAGTTTTGGGTAGCTCCTTAACATATTCTATTACACGAGGGTACTTGTAAGGTGCTGTTTCACGTTTTACGTGATCCTGAAGCTCCTTAGTAAGTTCAGGTGACGGAGTATAACCTTCTGCAAGTACGACAGTAGCTTTTACTACCTGACCTCTTATCGGGTCGGGAGCTCCTGTGATAGCTGATTCAACAACAGCAGGATGAGTAAGAAGAGCACTTTCTACCTCAAATGGTCCGATACGGTATCCAGAGCACTTGATAACGTCATCATTTCTTCCGACGAACCAGTAATATCCCTTGGAATCACGCCATGCAACGTCGCCTGTGTCATAATTCTTACCGCCGAGAACGGCTTCTGTGAGTTCCGGGTTCTTGTAGTAGCCGCAGAAAAGACCTGTTGGATGTTCCTTGTCAATCCCACATACCATAATGCTTCCCTCTTCACCATCATCTGCCTCCGATCCATCAGGACGCAATAGGTGTATATTATAGAGTGGTGAAGGCTTACCCGTTGAGCCTGGTTTCGGGTCTATCCATGGGAAGTTCGCAATCAGCACAGTTCCCTCTGTCTGACCGAAGCCTTCGCGCATTTTCTTGCCTGTGAGTTCATATATACGGTTAAATACCTCTGGGTTAAGGGGCTCACCGGCATTACAGAAGTTCTGTATTGAGGATAGATCGTACTTTGTCATATCTTCCTGAAGCATGAATCTGTACATAGTAGGTGGAGCACAGAATGTAGTGAGTTTGTAATGGCTTATTACTTCTAGGATGTCTTTAGCGTCGAATCTGCCAGTGAAATCATATGCGAATTGTATAGCACCGCATATCCACTGTCCATATATCTTGCCCCAGCCGAACTTAGCCCAGCCTGAGTCGGATATGGACATATGAAGTTTGTTCTCCTGTACCTGATGCCAGTATTTGGCAGTAACGATATGACCAAGAGGGTGTGCGTAGTTGTGGCATACCATCTTTGGCATACCTGTTGAGCCAGATGTGAAGTAGATAAGCATAGTATCGGAAGCCTTTGTAGCCTGATCATCAGTGGGGCGTTCAAAAGTATCAGGATATTTTGCAATCTCGTCCTCGAAGTAGTCCCAACCATCACGTGGTTCAGCAACAGCAATCTTCTTGCGGAGAGTTTTAATCTCGGGAGCAGCTGCGTCTATCTGACCTCTTATGTATTCGTCGTCGCATGCAATGATAGCTGATATCTCAGCCATATTGCCGCGGTAAGCGATGTCGTGTGTTGTGAAAAGCAGATTTCCGGGGATAAGTATAACTCCCAGCTTATGGAGAGCTGTGGCTATTACCCAGTATTCCCAACGACGGCGCAGTATAAGAAGTACCACATCGCCTTTTTTCAGACCGAGACTGCGGAAATAATGGCATGTCTGGTTTGAAAGCTTCGATATATCTGTAAATGTAAATGTCTTTTCCTTTTTGTCATGGCTGAGCCATACGAGAGCCTTTTTCTCGGGCTCCTGTTTTGCCCATTCGTCAACTATATCCCAGCCAAAATTAAAGTCTTCAGGAACGTTTACACGGTAATTTTCCTTGAAATCCTCATATGAATCAAATTCTATACGAGGGAGATATCGGTCTAAAAGCATGATATTAAGAACTCCTTTTTATTAGCCGAAAGAGGCTTATTATTCAGCGATCATAGTAAGGAATCTTGCCTTTGAATCGCCAACGCAACGCTGTCCGTGAAGATATGTTGGATTGAAGTAAATTGAGTCACCTTCATTGAGAATTATCTCCTGATCCTCAAAAACAACGGCAACTGTGCCTTTCAGAACAAGGTTGAATTCCTGACCTGAATGGCTGACTAGCTTAGCTGGTTCGTCGGATGGTTCAAGAGTGACTAAAAGAGGCTGCATAACCTTATCAGCATAGCGAAAAGCAAGATCCTTGAAGCGGTAACCTGGAAAACGGCTTATGCTTCTACCCTTACCGCGGCGGACGACTTGGAATGTATCAATACGGCTGGGTTCGCCTGTGACGAGCTCATTAAAATCAACACCGAATTTATTGGCAATCTCATAGATAACGCTTATTGGAAAATCCCCGTTTTGTTCATAACCTGCATATTGCTCGACAGTAAGTCCTAGCTCCTGAGCAAGTTTTTCCTGTGTATAGTCGCACACTTCGCGCAGTTCTTTGATACGTGCTGCAATCTCATTAATGGTTTCCATAGCGCAACCTCCTTTATTAAAATTAATGTATACGTTAATAATAATAGCACATTTCATGTTGATTTGTCAAGGTAGATGGCAATTTATTATAAAGAAAACACTTTCACATTTAAAAGTGAAAGTGTTTTGACGTTTTTTACAAAGAAAATTTATTTGCCGCGTTTTAAAACAGCAGAAATGATGCAGAATATGAAGAATACGGTGATATCTGCTGAGACTATAGTCGAACCTACTGGCGTTTCGGCTAATATAGAGATTATAATGCCGAAAAACGCACAAATCAGGGATATAACTACTGAACAGATAATAACACTTCGAAAGCTCTTGAAAACCCTCATTGCTGAAAGTGCAGGGAAGATTATGAGAGCTGATATCAGCAGTGAGCCAACGAAATTCATTGCGATAACGATGATTACTGCGATGACTACTGCAATGAGCAGATTGTACATATCCGATCGTATTCCCGTAGCCTTAGCAAAGCTTTCATCAAAGGTAACGGCGAATATTTTATTATAAAATACAAGGAATACTGAAACAACTACAATTGACATGACAATGCATATCCACACGTCCGCTGGCTTTAGAGTCAGTATAGCCGTCGATCCGAAAAGTGTGCTGCAAACATCAGCTGTAACGTTTCCGGAAGTCCTGCCGTTACCGTTCCGAGCAGCGATATTCATGAGCATATATCCGAGAGCAAGTGCTCCGACCGATATCATTGCAACTGCTGCGTCACCCTTTATCTTTGTATTGTTTCCCGTTCTAAGCAGCAGAACTGCTGAAATAATAGTGACAGGCATGATAATGAGCATATTATTAGTTATTCCCATCACGGTTG
>JAFZYX010000108.1 GCA_017616055.1 Ruminococcus sp. | reverse complement strand
AAGCTCGCTTATCTTGCTTATAGGGAAAAGTCCTAAGATAGCGTCATTCTTTTTGATATATTCCGCTCTTTTCCGCTCTTTTTCATTCATTTCACCGATTATGAAGCCGGGAGAGATAAGTATTATCTCATTTGCAAGGGGAAGTCCCCTGTCTCGTGCTAGCATTGATAAGGAAAGTGAGAGTGTGCCGCCTGCCGAATCCCCTATTATAGTAACATCTTCGGATCTGCTGTGTTTCATAAGTTCTCTGTATACTTCCATAAGCATGATGTGACATTCCTTGGCGTCACTTTCTGGAACCATAGGGTATTCTGGGAATATTATCTCACAGCCCGTGTCTCTTGCAAGGCGCTGGCAAAGCCTCCAGTGCAGGGGCATAGCTTCAAGGAAGAAACCTCCACCATGGATAAACAAGACTTTTTTATTGCTTCTGTTGTTCCTGTCTCTTGCGATGTAGTAAATACCGCCTGTAACTTTGCGCTTTATTATGTCCATTTTAGCTTTTACTCTTTTAGGCGGTGCAGAGTTTTGTGGGAGCTTTTTCTTAAGATCTGCAAGTCCTATGGCAAATTCGGGATTATCAAGCTCGGTAAGTGCAATAAAATCCCTCATAGAAAATCGTATTAACTTTTTTACTATATAATTCATGGATAGCATCCTTTTAAAAGAATTTCTGATTATCTTTAATGATATCAGAGTATCTCATCAGTGGAGGTAACTCTTTTGGCGTCCTCAATCTTTCCGCCAGTGACATAAGATTCAAGCTTTTCGGCAGTCTTTCCGATGCCGCTGCTACCTGATGTAGCGAAAATGTGGATAGTCTTTCCAGTCCAGTCATAGTCCTTGCAAAAAGTATTGATAAGATTCGGAGCTGCGTAATACCATATTGGGAATCCAAGGTAAACTGTGTTGTATTCCTCCCAGTTCTGCACCTTATTGGCAACAGGAACATACTTTTTTCCTATTTTCTCACGGTTACATCTAGCAAGTGGATTCATCCATTTGAGGTCTGCGACACTGTAGGGCTCTGCTGGTGTTATTTCATGAATATCGGCACCGAGTTTTGCTGCAAGTTCCTCTGCAATCTTTCGTGTCTTTCCCATTTCTGCACTGAAATATGCTACTAATGTTTTCATTGTGATTCCCTTCCTTTCTGAAAAATAGGTATCTTATGGAATGATTATACCACAACTGCGTACCTATTTCAAGGTGTTTGCATAAATGAATTGACTTTTCGGTTATAAGTGGTATAATTTAATCAGACAGTTTTTTACGGAAGGAATGATATATCATGGATAATACAGTAAATGCAATGCCTGAAGGAATAACAGCGGCAGAAATAGGAAGTTCATGTTGTGAACTGGGAAATATAGTCCCTGATTGCGTGGAAAACCACGAAATAGTAGTCGTAGGTGCAGGCGCTTCTGGGGTACCTGCGGCAGGTTGGGCGGCTGAGCTAGGTGCTGATACTGTTCTTTTGCAGAAAGAAGCGACAGTGATATCACAAGGCAACTGTGGTTCTGCTATTATAAAGTCGCGTTCTACTGAAGCAGGCATTTCAAAGTGGATACACCATACCAATAGTCTCTGCGATTGGAGAGCTGATACTAAGCAGCTTCGCGCATATGCTGAGCATTCTGAAGAAGCCATGATATGGGTTCTTAACCGTGCAGGACTTACAAAGGAGACCGAATATGGTGACGGTAGCAAAGTGGATAACAATGCTGATAGTGCAAAGCTTCTTAACGATGGAGACAGACTCTGTGCGTTCAGAAGTACTAGCGGTGACTTTACGGGTATGTGGAGAGATAGAATGAACAGCTACGATTATGGTGATGATCACTGTTATTTCTGGGCGCCTTGGATTGGCCCGAAGCCTCTTAACGTGGGTAATGCTCTTAATAACGCACTAAATAACATATTGAATAAGCATGATAACCTTCACGCTTATTTTTCAACGCCTGCAGTAAAGTTGGTTATGGACGGAAAGAGAGTTTCAGGCGTTATCGCAAAGGACAAGAACGGAAAATACATACAGTTCAACGCTTCAAAGGCAGTCATACTCGCTACGGGAGACTACACAAACAATACAGCCATGGTAAAGCGTTGGTGTCCTGATATTGCGGAGTTTGATAAGAAGCAGTTCGGCAAGACGGGGGACGGTCATATCCTAGCAATAAGCGCAGGTGCTAAAATGGAGAATCTTGGCCATACAAAGATGATGCACGATTTCGATTCCGCCCTAATGTTCGAGGAGCCGTTTCTTTATCTTAATATGAACGGTGAGCGTTTCACAAATGAATACACAGGTTTTGTTTATATGGGTAATCTCCTAAAATATCAACCGAAATTCAAGGGGTCAATGCTGGATCCCGACCACAAAGATGGTTCAAAGGGCTGGTACTGTGCGATTTACGACAGCAGCTATACCGAATGGAGTAAAGACGAATTTGTGGACGGTTGTGTTCCACCTTTTGTTATGGAGAAGTTTATTCCAGGGGCTGTCGAAGATCCTCAGGGGGTTTTCAAGAACCTTATTGATCTCCACAGGTGTGATACTCTTGAGGAGCTTGCAAAGGAACTGGGCATCCCATATTACAGTATGAAAGCTTCGATAGACAGATATAATGATCTCTGTGAAAAGGGATATGATTCAGACTTCGGTAAGCCTGCGAAGTATATGCATAAAATTGAAAGAGCTCCTTTTTGGGGAGCAAGGAAACATATTCGTGTTTCGGCCGAAGTATCCGGAGTTATAACCAACGAGAATGCACAGGCTCTTGATTCTGAAGGTAAGCCGATAGATGGACTTTACTGTGTAGGTAATCTCGGAGGACCGTTTTATGGTGGAGCGGATTATCCATTCCATCAGACAGGTCTTTCTCTTGGCCGTTGTTACACTTTCGGAATGATAGCGGCAAAACATGCTCTTGAAATGCAGAGGTAAAAATGATGAGATTTCGTTATAATTGAAAAACAGGAGTACAGCCATGTATTACTATATTAAAAATACGCTTGAAAAAGCAAAAATACTTGACTTCAAAGGGAAAAACAGAAAATTCGTTGCAGTTCTGACATCAATGGAGTGGCTTGAAAATAGAGAGAAATTCGATATGGGAATCGAAATGGACATTGATCTTTCAGCTGTGCATTCCACAAAAGCTGAGGTGAACTATGACTCGCTGACTGGTACGTTTTCTGTTCCGAACAGAGATGATATCTCATCTCCTACGACAAATTTCGCATTTGCTCTCGATGAAAAGGGAATAGTTTTTATAGACGACAGTGGCTTTGTGAACAAGATTATAAGCAATATTATAAGTACAAAGAAATGGGCAATGCCAAGTCTTGAACGTTTTATTTTTGACTTTCTTGAGCAGATAGTCTCTCATGATCAGCAACTTCTTGAATGTGTTGACAAGGAGCTGGATACCATTGAGTCTGATATCCTTGATGGTGAGATACAGGATCCATCTCAACGTGTGAGTCGTATTAGGAGTGATCTTCGTGATCTTCGTGTTCACTATGAGCAGCTTCTTGATCTCAGTCAGGAGCTTGAAGAAAATGAAAATAACTTCTTTAGTAAGGAAAACACAAGATATTTCCATCTTTTCACTCAACGCATTTCGAGACTTCATGATATTACAGCTTCTCTTCGCGAGTATTCCATACAGATACGCGATCTTTATCAGTCAAAGCTTGATATCAAGCAGAATCGCATAATGACTTTGCTTACGGTGATAACTTCCATATTCATGCCGCTGACTCTTATTGCCGGTTGGTATGGAATGAATTTTAAATATATGCCTGAGCTTGATTACAAAGCGGCATATCCTGTGATTATCGCAGTTAGCTTAAGTATTGTAATTGGCAGTCTTATTTTTTTCAAAAAGAAGAAATGGCTTTGAAATATTTTAAATACATAAGTGCCAACCAAACCTAGCCACAAGATTTACAAAAATGAGTCGAGAAAAATTCTACCTCGACTCATTTTTTGTAACTTTGTGCTAGGTTTGTTTGCACTTACAACAAAAGCGCCCTCGTGACTTGAGAACGCTTCTGCTTGTATATCTTCTTTAATTATTAAGGAAAACTCTTATTTTTTCTTCATAAAGTCTTTTATAGACATTATATCTTCTTTTGCAGTTGAAATATATGCATAATAAGATAGGATATTTGATGCATCTACTGCATCAACAATACAATCGCCATTTACATCTGCTGCAAGTATCTGATTCTCTGTAAAACCACCATCTGCATTTGTTGATGTTTTTGCATAATATGCAAGTACTCTTGAAGCATCGACAGCATTTATTTCACCATTATTATCTATGTCTCCATAAATAAAAACAGTTGTTGTAGCTGTATCTGTTACTGTAGTTGTTACAACTGATGTCGTAGTAGTTACAGTTGTTGTGGTAGTTGTGGGCAGTGATGTCGTAGTAGTTACAGTTGTTGTGGTAGTTGTAGGCAGTGATGTTGTAGTAGTTGAAGCTGTCGTTGTGGTAGTTGTGGGCAGTGATGTCGTAGTAGTTACAGTTGTTGTGGTAGTTGTAGGCAGTGATGTTGTAGTAGTTGAAGTTGTCGTTGTGGTAGTTGTAGGCAGTGATGTTGTAGTAGTTGAAGTTGTCGTTGTGGTAGTTGTAGGCAGTGATGTT